>JAIOOZ010000337.1 GCA_021414185.1 Betaproteobacteria bacterium | reverse complement strand
CGGAGCGAGGATATCGATGTCGCGCTCGACCATCGCATTCTTGGTGACAATGCCGACCGGGTGCTCGCACTCCGCCAGCACTTCCAGAATGCCGCGCGTGATTTTATATTCGCGTTCGATCGGCTGGTACGGATCGGTGTTAGCGCCGAGCGCGATCAATTCGCATTTGTAACCGGGTTTGGCGAGTTCGGCGCGCAGGAGTTCCGCCGCGTTCGTTTTCGCGAACAACTGCGTCTCGAAATCGACACCTGGCGAAAGGTTCATATAGGCATGGCTGGGACGGGCGTAACAATAAATGCAGCCATGCTCGCAGCCGCGGTACGGGTTGATCGACTGCGTGAAAGGAACATCCGGCGACGAATTGCGCGAAATAATGCTTTTCGCGCGCTCAATGGTGACGTGCGTCTTCAGAGCTGGAAGCGGGTCATCCCCCTCTCCCCTCTCTCCTCTCGCCTCACCCGCAGCCGGCGGCTGCGCCCACCCGTCGTCTACCGACTCGCGCGTAATGTGCTCGAACCGCCCTTCCGGATTGATCGCCGCGCCGCGCCCTTTGCGCGGGCCGGCCTGCTCGTGGTTGACGGTTTTGAGTGGCATGGCTGAACGTTAGCTAACCGCGTCGCACAAGTAAAGGCAGAGTGTAACTCAATGGTTCGACTGAATAAAAACACTACTTTGGCACTTTCGGCCTGAACCTTGTGCATGATGTTGCCACACCACCCTAAAAGTAATACCATTTAATTTATTAGTATTACTTCGAGGTTAATATGAGCCATCAAGTCACCAGCAAGGGTCAGGTCACAATTCCCAAGAAAGTTCGCGATTTTCTGGGCATCAAGCCGGGAACCGCGATCGCATTTGAACCGATTGCGGACGGCCGCGTCGTGATCGTTAACGCGGGGCAAAAGTCCCGCAAAACAAAGCCAAGCCGTTTTGCCGCATTGCGCGGCACGGCGACGGTCAAAATGACAACGCGGCAAATCATGGCGCTTACCCGCGGCGGAGATTAGTCCTTTGCTATTGGTCGATACCAACGTCATCCTCGACGTTGTTGAAAATGATCCACAGTGGGCCGCATGGTCACAGACCCAACTGGAAGCCGCATCGCTCAAGTTCACGCTCGTTATAAATCCCGTCATTTATGCGGAGTTGTCGATCGCCTATCGGCGCATCGAGGAACTGGAAGCCATGCTGGAGGGCGCACAACTGCGCATCGACCCCATACCACGCGAGGCACTATTTCTGGCCGGACGGGTTTTTCTGGAATACCGGCAACGCAAGGGAACAAAGTCGGGCGTGTTGCCGGATTTCTTTGTGGGCGCGCATGCGGCGGTCGCAGATATCCCGCTGCTTACACGCGACCTTGGCCGCTATCGAACTTACTTTCCTTCGCTCAAGCTCATCACGCCGGAGCAAAAAAGATAGCCCGGCCAGCAACTATTGTTTTTTAGCCGCAAGTGTCCGCTCGATAGCGGCCAGCGCCTTGGGGTCGGCACTGCCCTGCGCGCGGGCCAGTTCTACCGCAACCGCGCCGAGCTGCTTGTAGATTTCGGCAACTCGCGGGTCCCACGCGGCAAGCGCATCGACCTGGCGCGCGACCACCGCGTGATCGCCGCGCGCTATTGGTCCCGTCAATGCGTCGACCGTGCCCAGCCTGAAAACATTGTCGAGCGTTTCGCGCACTAGCGGCTCCATGACATGTAGCGCTTCGTCGCGTTTGAAGCCGGACTTTTCGTAACTGCGGATGCCGGTTTCCAGCAGCGCAGTCAGGTAATTGCAGACGATGACGCTCGCCGCGTGATAAATGGTCTTGAACTCAGGATCGATTTCGGACACGCGCGCTCCGGCCGCTTCGAATGCCGGTTTCAACACGGCTAGCGCTGCCGCATCACCTTCCGCCGCGCAGTACGTGCCATCGAAAGTTTGCGCGGCCAGTGCGGGATCGGCAAAACTTTTGAGCGGATGCATGCTCGCCACTGCCGCGCTGGAGCCTACCGCGGCCGCGAGATCGCGCGACGGCAGCGCGCCGCTGCAATGAAATACGACGTTGCCCGGTTTGAGCAGCCCGCTGGCCGCGAGCGCTTGCCCGCTCGCCACGATCTGATCGTCGGGCGGCGTCAGCATCCATACATCGGCGGAACGCATGTCCGCCAGTGCGCCGACCGCGCGCCCACTGCCGATAAACGCCACCGCGGCAGCGCCCGCCACCGGCGTCGAATCGAATACGTCGCCGATCGCAAACGCACCCCTCAGCGCAAATACCCGCGCCAAAGTGCGTCCGGCGCGGCCGCCGCCGATGACGTTAAGGACTATTGCCATCCGATGACATCGTAGCCGCGATCGCGCAGGCAGCGCTGCACGAAATTGCGGTAGGTCGGATTGGCGTCGTTGCGGAATGCCCCATGCACTGCGCCCGCAGCGCCGCCAACCGCCGCACCCGCCGCGGCACCCGCGCCAACGCTGCCGCCGCGGATCAGGGTGCCCACCCCGGCCGCTGTCGCGCCCACCGCCGCGCCCTCCGCGCCGCGCTTGACGACCTGGTTGTTCGATTTGGACACGCCGGATTCTTCCGCCATCTGCGTACACTGGTCGATGTCGCGCTGCGCGGCCGCGTCGCCCACGTTCTTCAGGTGCGCGTTGGGATACAACACCGGCCGTTGCGCTGTCGCGCAGGCTGTCAGCACGGTTATCAACGCAATTGCAAGAACTCGCGGCTTGTTCAAGATTGTCTCCAGTTTAAGGCCTGACGAACTACCACCAACGCATAGCATACCCGACGCGCTGACGGGCGCCGGGGCCAGATTGACCCACGCAGGCGGTGGCGCCTATTATTACGGCCTTCTGCCACCCCGGACGAAAGACCCGCCATGGAATCAGCTACCGACCGCTTCGGCAATCCGCTCGACCCCATCGTGCGCTACGCGCGCGGCACCATACTTAAAAGCACCGACGAGGAAGTCGCGCGCATGCTGAAAGCGCGCCAGCTCGTCGCCGAGCGCGTCAGAGCCAAAGGCATGGACAGCGTCTACGATCTGTCGGGCATGAACCGCGGCAGCGGCATCACCGCCGAGGACACCTTGCACCTGACGAGCCACGTGCCGTTCTTCGAACGCTTCGAAGGCAAGACTGAACCCTATGCGCTGAAGCACATGGGCGCCGACCCGGCGAAGCACAGCGCCATCATCATGAACCGCGTGTCGGCAGCCAATTTCTGCGCGCTGACGACGATATTAAAGCCCGGTGACCGCGTGCTCGCTCTGGCGCCGTTGAATGGCGTATCGCACCCGTCCACTGTGCGGCCGATCTCGATGGCCGGCGCCAAGCTGCAGGAGTTCCACACCTACGCGGATCTTGAAAAGGAATGGCACACCGGCGGCGCGCCGCGGCTGCTGCTCATCACGCCGATCAGCGCGTCCAAGCGTCATTTGCCGTTCGACGAGTTCACCAAGGCACTCGCGCTGCCGAGAAAGCCGGACACCCTCGCGTACGTGGACGACGCGCACATGGCATCGCGCGTAGCATTTTTCGAAGAGCCGCGCACATTCCAGGTCGGCAACATCGATCTGGCCGGCTGCTCGGCAGACAAGCACGTTGCCGGACCGCGCGCCGGCGTGCTGGTCGGCCGCAAAGACCTGATCGTTGAAATCGGCTCGCGCGCGTACGAACTCGGACTCGAAGCGCAGGCCGGACAATACGTCGGCGTCGCCAACGCACTCAAGAATTTCGATCCCGCCGTCGTCAAAAAGGCGGGGGAACTCGCGAAGCAGCTGGTCGAAGTGCTCGCACAGAAATACGGCGCGAAGCGCGCCTATCTCGGCGGACCGGGCGTGTCGATTGCCGGCGACGACGTCATCGATATCGCAATCGAGCAGCGCGGCGGCAAGGTCAAGCCGAAACTGGTCGGAGTCGAGGCGGCGGGCCTCGTCGCCATGGAAATGCTCGAGAAAGACGGCGTGCTCACGATCGGCGCCGTGTCGATGCCCGGCAGCGCGCCGGTCATGCGCCTGATGATGTATCCCGACGGCTCGCGGCTCGGTATGGAGCGCATCGTCGCTGCGTTAGACAGCAGCTTCGACCGCCTTGCCGAAGTCATCGACGACGTGGACGCCGCACGCGAACAACTGCTCGGCAAGTAGCGCGATGAAAAAAATAGCGCAAGTCCTGCTGATATCGATCAGCGCGTTCGCCGCAAGCGTTGGCGCGCAGAATTTCCCGTCGAAGCCGGT
>JAIOOZ010000336.1 GCA_021414185.1 Betaproteobacteria bacterium | reverse complement strand
GACCGCACCACCACCTCGGTATCGGCCGGCGACATTTTGAACGGCCGGTACTCGATGACCTGGTCGCGGTACTGGGTAAACGCGGTCGTATACGTATTCACCAGCAGGGTGCGAAATTCGTTCGTCAGGCTTTGCTGCTGCACGGGCGACGCCTGGCGCCACGGCGCGCCGACGGCCAACCGCGTCATGCGCGCGAAATCGAAATGCGGCAGCACCTTGGCTTCCACCAGGTCGAGGACCTTCTTGGTGTTGCCCGCCTGGATGTCCTTGTCGGTGCGCAGTACGGTGATGACTTCGTCGGTAACTTTTTTGGCGAGCGCGTCCGGTGCCACTTCCTGCGCCCGCGTCAATGCCGGCGCCGCCAGCACCAGTCCAACCAGAAAACCGCTTATGAGCTTGTTCATTACGCTTGCCTCCGTGTCACATTGACTGCGTTATTTGCTGCCGCTGCCGCCTTCGGCCGCTTTGCTGTACATGAATTGACTGATCAGCTTCTCCAGCACCACCGCCGACTGCGTGAGCTTGACGGTATCGCCGCCGGCCAGCATCGCGTCCTCTGCGCCGCCCTCCAGCCCGACGTACTGCTCGCCGAGCAGGCCGGCAGTCAGGATGGAAGCCGAAGTGTCCTTGGGAAACTTATAACGTTTATCTATGTTCATGGTTACTTTAGCCATGAACTTTTCGTTGTCAAACGTGATTTCGGCCACGCGGCCGACCAGCACGCCCGAGCTTTTCACCGCAGCGCGCGGCTTGAGACCGCCGATATTGGTAAACGGCGCCGATAACTGATAGGTCTCGGTGCCGCCGATCGTGCCCATATTGCCGACTTTAAGCGCCAGTATGGTCAGCGCCACGAACCCTGCAATGACAAACATGCCGACCCACAAATCGAGTGTCGAGCGTTCCATTAAGCCCCCCGAAACATAAATGCAGTAAGTATGAAATCCAGCCCGAGTATCGCCAGCGACGAGGTCACGACTGTGCGCGTCGTCGCCCCCGACACGCCTTCCGCGGTCGGCAGCGCATCGTAGCCTTCAAAAAGTGCGATCCAGGTTATTGCAACGCCAAAGACTACGCTCTTGATGACGCCGTTCACGATATCTTCACGAAAATCCACCGCACTTTGCATCTGCGACCAGAACGAGCCCTCGTCGACCCCGATGATCACGACGCCGACCAGGTAGCCGCCGTATACGCCCATCGCGCTGAACATCGCGGCCAGGAGCGGCATCGAAATCACGCCGGCCCAGAAGCGCGGCGCGACCACGCGCGCGATCGGATCGACTGCCATCATTTCCATGGCCGACAACTGTTCGGTGGCTTTCATCAGGCCGATCTCGGCGGTCATCGCCGAACCGGCGCGGCTTGCGAACAGCAGCGCCGACATCACGGGCCCCAGTTCGCGCACCA
>JAIOOZ010000335.1 GCA_021414185.1 Betaproteobacteria bacterium | reverse complement strand
CGAGCCGTCGATCGGCCTGCATCCGCGCGACATGGAGCGCGTGATCGGCGTCATGCAGCGTCTGCGCGACGCCGGCAATTCACTCGTGGTCGTGGAACACGAGCCGCAGATCATGTTCGCCGCCGACCGCCTGCTCGACATGGGCCCGGGGCCCGGCGAGCGCGGCGGTGAAGTGGTGTGCTTCGACACGCCGGAGAACGTCAAGAACGATCCGCGCTCATTGACCGGCGCTTATCTCTCCGGCCGCAAGCGCGCGCACGAGCCCGAGAGGCGAGAGGCGCCGGGCGAGATGGCCCGGGGCCACGTGGGGCGAGAGGGGGGGAAACCGTCTATCGTCTATCCTGCTCGTTCGTCTCTCGAAATACTTGGAGCATGCGAGCATAACCTGAAGAACATCGACGTCGCGCTTCCCTTGCATCAGCTCGTCTGCGTGACCGGTGTTTCCGGCTCGGGCAAATCGACGCTCGTGCAGGACGTGTTGTACGCGGCGCTGCTCAAGCACAAAGGCAAGCCGACCGAAACGCCGGGTGCGCATAAAGCCATCCACGGACACCAGTTGATCGGCGACGTCGTGATGGTCGACCAGACGCCGATCGGGCGCACCACGCGCTCTAACCCCGCAAGCTACGTCGGCGCTTTCGAAGCGATACGCGACCTGTTCGCACAGGCGCCACTCGCGAAAGAGCGCAATTACACGCGCGGCACTTTCAGCTTCAACTCGGGCAACGGCCGCTGCCCGGTGTGCGGCGGCAACGGCTTCGAGCACGTCGAGATGCAGTTCCTCTCCGACGTTTACCTGCGCTGCCCCGATTGCGACGGCAAGCGCTTCCGCGCCGAGGTGCTTGAAGTCACGCTCGAAAACAAATCCGTCGCCGACGTGCTCGAGATGACGGTCAGCGAAGCGCTCACATTCTTTGCGGAGCACGCAACGGTGCAAACCGCGCTGCGCCCGCTCGCCGACGTCGGCCTCGAATACCTGCGACTCGGCCAGCCGGTGCCCACGCTGTCGGGGGGCGAAGCGCAGCGTTTGAAGCTTGCAGGGCATCTCGCTCAAGCGGCGGCGAAGCCACCCGCGAGCCGCTCGAAATCCGCCTCTCGCCTCTCGCCCCACGTGGCCCCGGGCCATCTCGCCTCTCTTTTCTTATTCGACGAACCCACCACCGGCCTGCATTTCGACGACGTCGCCAAATTGCTGCGCGCGTTCCGCCAACTGATCGCCGCCGGCAACTCGCTGGTGGTGATCGAGCACAATCTCGACGTGATCGCAGCTTCCGACTGGGTCATCGACCTCGGCCCTGAAGGCGGCGAGGCCGGCGGTGAAATCGTCTGCACCGGCACGCCGCAGGACGTGATGCGACACGCGACTTCGCATACCGGCAAGGCGCTGCGCGAATACGAAGCTGCTCTTACCGAGCCCACCGCGACGAGTGTCGTCGCGGAGCCGTCTCCCGCCTCTCGCCTCTCGCCCCGCGCCTCTCCAAGCATTCAGATCCACAACGCCCGCGAGCACAATCTCAAGAACATCGACGTTTCAATTCCGCGCAACAAGTTCACCGTCGTCACCGGCGTTTCCGGCAGCGGCAAGAGCACGCTTGCGTTCGACATCGTGTTCGCCGAAGGCCAGCGCCGCTATCTCGAATCGCTGAACGCGTACGCGCGCCAGTTCGTGCAGCCGGCATCGAAGCCCGACGTCGATGCCATCTACGGCATCCCGCCGACGGTGGCAATCGAGCAGCGCACCAGCCGCGGCGGCCGCAAGAGCACGGTTGCAACACTCACCGAGATCTACCATTTCCTGCGCCTGTTGTTCGTCAAGCTCGGCACCCAGTACTGCCCCGACTGCGATGTGCCGATAGAGCCGCAGTCCGTCGATGCCGTGGCCGCGCGCATCCTGCGCGATTACAAAGGCAAACGCGTCGGCCTGCTCGCGCCGCTCATCGTCGCGCGCAAAGGCTATTACACCGATCTCGCCAAATGGGCACGCGGCAAGGGGTACACGCATTTGCGCGTCGATGGCGAATTCATACCCACCGACAAATGGCCGCGCCTCGACCGCTTCAAGGAGCACAACATCGAGCTGCCCGTCGCCGACGTGCGCGTCGCAGCCAACAATGAAGCCGAATTGCGTGCGGAACTCGCGCGCGCCATCGAATTCGGCAAAGGCGTGGTGCACGTGCTGTCGCCGCTCGAAGCGCTCGCGCAGGCGATGGAGAAAAAAGATCCGGCGCTCGCGCGCATGAGCGAAACCGTGTTTTCGGTCAAGCGCGCGTGCCCGTCGTGCGCCCGCAGCTTTCCTGAACTCGACCCGCGGCTTTTTTCGTTCAACTCCAAGCATGGCTGGTGCGGCGAATGCTATGGCACCGGCCTGAAACTAACCGATGTCGAATGGGACGACGAGCGCGCGAAGACCGGCGCCGAAGACCACGTGCTCGACTCGTGGATCGAATGGCTCGAAGTCGACGAGACCTGCCCTGCGTGCAACGGCAAACGTCTGAATCGTGAGGCGCTTGCGGTGCGCTACCGCGACCGTTCCATTGCCGATATAACGACGCTCGCTGTCGGCAAAGTCGAAGCGATGTTCCGCGACATCTCGCTCGAAGGCCGTGAAGCGGAAATCGCGCGCGACCTCGTCGCCGAGCTGAAATCGCGCCTCGACTTCCTGAACCAGGTCGGCCTGTCGTACCTGGCGCTCGACCGCTCCGCGCCGACTCTGTCCGGCGGCGAAGCGCAGCGCATACGCCTGGCATCCCAGCTTGGCTCCAACCTGCGCGGCGTGTGCTACATACTGGACGAGCCGACGATAGGCCTGCATCCGCGCGACAACCGCGTGCTGCTTGATACGCTGGAGAAACTGCAGGCCAAGGGCAACACGCTGCTGGTCGTCGAGCACGACGAAGACACCATACGCCGCGCGGCGCACGTTATCGATCTCGGCCCCGGCGCCGGCAAACTGGGCGGTGAAGTCATAGCCCACGGCTCCGCCGCGGAGCTGATGAAGAACCCGGCGTCTATCACCGGCAGATTTCTCATGCATCCGCTCAAGCATCCGCTGCACCCGGCGCGGCCCGTCAACAAGCAGACACCGGCGCTCGATATCGTCGGCGCGAGCCTCCACAACCTGCACAACGTCAGTGTGCGCGTGCCGCTTGGCCGCCTCACGGTGGTGACTGGAGTGTCGGGGTCCGGCAAATCCACGCTCGCCCGCGACGTGCTCTACGCCAACCTCGCGCATCGCGTGGGCGAGCACAACAAGAAAAAAACGCCGGCCATCGTCGGCTGCCGCGATCTCAAAGGCTGGGAACAGGTCGGGCGCGTGCTCGAAGTCGACCAGACGCCGATCGGCAAGACACCGCGCTCCTGCCCCGCGACCTACGTCGGGTTCTGGGACACCATACGCCGTTTGTTCGCCGACTCGAGCGAAGCGCGCATGCGCGGCTACACCGCGAGCCGCTTCTCGTTCAACACCAAGGGCGGGCGTTGCGAGGGCTGCGAAGGCCAGGGCATCAAGCGCATCGAGATGAGCTTCCTGCCCGACGTCAAAGTGCTGTGCGAGGTCTGCAACGGCGCGCGCTTCAGCCCCGAAACGCTGGCCGTGCGCTTCAAAGGCAAAACCATAGGCGACGTGCTGGCGATGAGCGTCGATGAAGCGGTGGAATTTTTCAGCGCGCACGCTTCCATCCATCACGCGTTGCGT
>JAIOOZ010000334.1 GCA_021414185.1 Betaproteobacteria bacterium | reverse complement strand
CATTGGCCTGATTGCCTCAGCGAGGAGGCCGAATGTCCGCCGGATTGCGGAAGGCGTCCGGACGACGGGGCGGTGAACCCGGAGGCAGGTTTCCCCGTTCAATGCCTCTTCCAGGCCGGCAAAGCAGGATTCCGTCCGGCGGCATCAGGCAGGCTCCGCGCAGGAGCTCGTTGCGGCGATCGACGAAGCTGCAACTGGCGCCGATCGATCTTCCCTCGCATGCAGCCGAGGCTTCGAGGAACGGCCCACGCGGGCGCTCGATGTCGTTTGGATTTTCTCTGGACGCGGGTCCGACGTCCGGATGACTTCGGATATCGGTGGATAGAGGCTGAGGCGTGCCGGAAACCCTGTCATTGCGATCCGTGGAAATTTCACCGGTTTCAGGCTGGGGAATGGCGGTTACGGCCCCCGGTGCGACAAGCGGGGCTGCTGGTTGCTTCGGTGCCTGGTGTGAAGTCGGGCGTCGGAGCACATACATGGCGATGGCCAGCGACGCCAGCAGGAACAGGAGCGCGAGGAAGGGATGGGCCACCATCGCCTGCCCGATGCGTCCCGGCAATCCAGGTTCGGGGTCTTCGTCGAGTCGCTGGCTTGATCGAGGTCGCGTGGATCGAACAGTCGCACTCGGGCCTTGCCCCCGCGAAATGCCGGCTTCAGCAGGAATGCTTCCGCCGCTTGCGCCGTTGGTTCGAGGGCTTCGGGAATCGGGATGCGAAGACGGGTTGCTGCCCGGGACAGTGGCGATTCCACGATTCGTCGCGCCGCGGGTCAGCAGTCGTCGCCATTCGCCGATGTTTTGCGGCCGCCTTGTTTCATCGACGTTCAAGGCCAGGTCGATGGCGGCGAGAATCTCTTCGCTGAACCGGCCTTCGCCGGAAAACGTCGCCGGGATCATTACATCGTTCTGAATCCGGTGCAGGGATATGGGTGGAACCGTGCCGGCCACGATCCGGTACAGCACTCCCGCCATCGCATAGATGTCGGTCCACGGGCCCTGCTTGCTTTGGCGTGAATACTGTTCGGGCGGACCATAGCCGTGACTCAGAACGACCGTCAGCGCATCGGTGGACGAAGGGCTCCTGGCGGCACCAAAATCGATCAGAACCGGGCCGTCGTCCTTGGCGCGCAGAACGATATTGGCCGGCTTGATGTCCCGGTGCAGGAAACCCGCTGCGTGCACCGATTCCAGGCCATCCAGCAGCGGCATGACAAGGGCAAGCGCGGACTGTTCATCCCAGCGCGTCGTACCATCGGCCAGCACCTGCTCCAGGCTCCGGCCCTCTTCATAGGCCATGACCATGTAGCACGTACCATTGCCTTCGAAGTAGCGAAACACCTGGACGATATTCTTGTGGCTGAATCGGGCCAGCGTTTGTGCCTCGCGCATGAACCGGTCCTTGCCCCATGCGTACTCCGCCTGGGCCTGTTCCGATTTCAGCGCCACCGAGCCTGAAAACTGGTTTCGCACCGCTGCGTTCGACGGGAAATATTCCTTGATCGCGACCTTCAACTGGAGGTAGTTGTCGGCCGCCAGATAGGTAATGCCGAATCCTCCCATGCCCAGCACGGAAAGCAGGCTGTACTCCTTCAACAGGTGGCCTGTCGGCAACGCCTGGGATATGGTCTGCGGAAGGTCGGCGGCCAAGGCAGCGGTCCGGTGGTTGGTCTGGTTATGCTGGTCGGTGAATGGTAGCGTAAAGCGTCGATCAGGCCACCAGCGTTGATTCAGACTGGCCGCGTGGCATCCGGTTCAACTCCCGCGCTACTTGCCGGATGCGCTGGACAACTGCGGGACGAAGCTCATCCAGACGCCGCTTTCAATGGTCTTCCGACCCACCTTGCGGCCCTGATAGAAGATCTCGAGGTCGCGGCCTTGCGCGACCCGGAAAATCTCGTTGCGTGCAAACGGAATGCTGGCCGCGGCGCCTTGTGGAATCTCGATGCGCGTGCCCTCGGAAGCCTCGTCGTGCTTCTTCCGGATCAGCACCGAAGGCTCTTTGCCCACGACTGAAAAGACGCCGCCCGGCTTGCCCGGATTCACTCCATGCACTGACACCACCTTTTCGCTGCCGGCCGCAGAAGCTTGCGGCGGAGGCTCGGGTGCGGGCTTGGTCGCATCCGCATCCGCCGTGGATGGCTCAAGCGGTGAAGTTCCGGCAGCGGTGCCCGGGCCATCCTGCCGCACTGCGACCCCTGCCGTCGCGCTTGGTGCCGCCACCGGGCTGGTATTGCCGGTGTCTTCGGCGGCGGGGGGCGCAGCGGGTTCGGGGCTGCGGTTCAGCAATGCGATGGTGACGATCACACCGAGCAGCGCCAGGGCCCCCACGATCCTGGCGACAGGCCGGGTTGGCTTGCGCAAGCTGCCGCCGACGGCCGCAGCGTCCGAGGGGATGTCGCCTTCGCGGCCCGCCGCCGGCATAGGCGGCAGACGGCCGGTCTGCTGCGCATTTTCATCGCTCTCCGACATGCCCTTCGGGCGCAGCGATCCTTCGATGACGCCGCCGGGATGGATATGCATCGCGCGGTAGCGGATATCGCCGGCAACGCTTGCCTCCGGCTGAATCTCTATCGATCGCGACGAATCCAGTGGCCCGAGAACACGGCCACCGACGACGATGTGGGGAGCCCGTATCGCCCCGGAAACGCTACCCGACCCGCCGACGACGATGGTTCCGCTGGCGTCGGCATCGCAGGAAACCTCGCCATGGATTTCTCCGAGGATGCGTAGAACTCCGGTACAGGAAATGTTGCCTTTCAGGCGCAGGCCGGCACCGATCACGGTGTCGGCACGGGCCTCCGGATGTCTGTCGTTCCTGGTGTTTGCGGACAAAGGATTCGCTTTCTTCGGGAACCGGCTGGGATGGCGGCTTCACGGACTTCGGTCCGGCTTTTCAGGCAGGATACCAGATGCATTATGCGGATTGCGGGATCAGGCCATCTGGTCGGTCGCAGTTTTGTCCTGGTCGAACTTCGCCATGAGCTCCCTGCGCCGGGCCTCCGCCAGGGCAATCGAGCGTTGCTTGACCGGGCCGTAGCCGCGGATATTTTCCGGAATCGATGCCAACGCAATTGCGGCATCGAGTCGTGCGGGATCGAGCCTGCCCAGAATATGCGCGATGGTGCGTTCGTACTCGGCGATCAGCTCGCGTTCCCGCCTGCGCTCGGCGATTCGACCGAAGGGGTCGAGCGCGGTGCCGCGCAAGAACTTGAAGCGGGCAAGGACTTTCATTGCCGGTAGCAGCCAGGGGCCAAATCGGATCTTCCCTGGTTCCTCACCGGGCCTGGCCGGGCGGCTCCAGGGCAGGGTGATGTGGAAGTTCAGCCAGTAATCGCCTTCGAAGCCGGAGGCCAGCGCGCTCTGGAAAGCGGGGCCGCTGAACAGGCGCGCGACTTCGTACTCGTCCTTGTAGGTCAGCAGCTTGAAGTAATTGCGCGCCACGGCCTCCGCAAACGCCGATACCTGCCCGCGAAGCGGCGTTCCAGGTACGCAGAGCGCGCCGGCGCCGACGTTCACGCGTACCTGTTCGACAAGGGTCACATAGCGCCGGGCGTAGGCCGCATCCTGATACGAAGTCAGGAAATCGCGGCGGCGCTCGATCATTTCGTCCAGGCTTGCCGACAGCACCCGGTCGGCCGGGCTTGTTTCGCCTGCGGATACCTTGGCTTCGACCCCGGCCGGATCGAGGGCCGCGCGCCGGCCCCAGGAGAAGGCGCGGCGATTCTCTTCCACTGTCGAACCATTGAGTTCAATGGCGCGCAGCAGGGCTCCCGAGGAGAGCGGAATGCAGCCGCACTGAAAGGCGTAGCCGAGCAGGAAGATGTTGGTGGCGATCGAATGCCCCATCAGGCGTGTGGCCAGCCGGCTGGCGTCGAGGAAGGTCGCGCCCTCGACACCGACGGCATCGACGACCGATTGCTCCATGGCGTCGGCGGGGAAGGCGCGATCGGGATTGCGCATGAACTCGCCCGTGATCGCTTGTGCGGTGTTCACGATGGCGCGGGTGATGCCGGCCGCCGTCTTCGAGAGGGCGTCGTCACTGACCGCCACGATCATGTCGCAACCAAGCAGGAGGCGGGCTTCGCCAGTCGCGATCCGTGTCGAATGCAGGCGGTCCTGGTTCTCCGCAATCCGCACGTGTGACATCACGGCGCCGCCCTTTTGCGCCAAGCCGGTCATGTCGAGCACGGTGACGCCCTTGCCATCGATGTGCGCGGCCATGCCGAGCAAGGCGCCGATGGTGACCACTCCGGTACCACCGACGCCGGCGACGAGGATACCGCAGGGTTCGGCGAGGGCTGCGGTTGTCGGTTCGGGCAGGTCGGCAAACTCATCCGCGCCCAACACCAGGGCGCGACCCCGCCGCGTCGATCCGCCGTGCACGGTGACGATGCTCGGGCAGAAGCCTGAAACGCAGGAGTAGTCCTTGTTGCAGGACGACTGGTCGATGGCCCGCTTGCGGCCAAACTCGGTTTCGACGGGGACTACGGCGAGGCAGTTCGACTTCACACTGCAGTCGCCGCAGCCTTCACAGACCATTTCGTTGATGAAGACGCGCACGGCGGGGTCGGGGAAGCGTCCGCGCTTGCGGCGGCGACGCTTTTCGGCGGCGCAGGTCTGGTCGTAGATCAGCGCCGTGACACCTGGAGTTTCGCGCAATTCGCGCTGCGTCGCGTCGAGTTCGTCGCGATGGCGAATCTCGACGGCGGGGGCGAAGTCGGTAACATCCTTGTACTTCTCCGGTTCGTCGGACATCACGATGATGCGCCCGACGTCTTCTGCTGCCAATTGGCGCGTGAGCTGCGGCACGGTCAGCGTGCCGTCCACCGGCTGGCCGCCGGTCATCGCGACCGCATCGTTGTAGAGCAGTTTGTAGGTGATGTTGATCTTGCCGGCCACGGCGGCGCGGATCGCCAGCAGGCCGGAGTGGAAGTAGGTGCCGTCGCCCATGTTGGCGAAGATGTGCCCGGTTCCGCTGTGTCCGGAAATGCCGAGCCAGGCGGCGCCTTCGCCGCCCATCTGGGAAATCGTGACCGTATTGCGGCCCATCATTACTGCCATCAGATGGCAGCCGACTCCGCCCAGGGCGCAACTGCCCTCGGGTACCTTGGTCGATTGGTTGTGCGGGCAACCCGGGCAGAAGTAGGGCGTGCGCATCAGCGTCACCCGTGGCTGCGACAGGGCGTTGGCTTTCTGGTCGAGGAACGCGAGGTACTCCGTGATGCGCGGCGCGGTGTGGAAGCGCGAAAGGCGTGCCGCGATGGCGCGGGCGACCAGTGCCGGAGTCATTTCGGCGGTGGGCGCCAGCAGCCAGCTCTTGGCCGGCACCGGCCACTCGCCGGTTTCGTCGTACTTGCCGACGACGCGCGGGCGCACATCTTCGCGCCAGTTGTAGAGCATTTCCTTCAACTGGTATTCGATGATCTGGCGCTTTTCCTCGACCACCAGTATTTCTTCCAGGCCCTGGGCGAACTGGCGCACCGACTCGGCTTCGAGAGGCCAAGGCATGCCCACCTTGAGCAGGCGCAGGCCGATATCGGCGGCGTAGGCTTCGTCGATGCCGAGATCGTCGAGTGCCTGGCGCACGTCGAGATAGGCCTTGCCGCAGGCGATGATGCCAAGCCGCGGCCGCGGGCTGTCGAAGATGACGCGGTTCAGCTTGTTGGCGCGGGCGTAGGCGATCGCCGCATAGACCTTGAATTCCTGCAGCCGGTGTTCCTGCGCCAGCGGCGAATCCGGCCAGCGGATGCTGACGCCGTCAGGCGGCAGGCGAAAATCGTCGGGAATGACGATCTTCATGCGGGCCGGGTCGACCTCCACCGTGGCCGAGCTTTCCGCCGTGTCGGAGGTGAGCTTGAGCGCCACCCAGCATCCCGAATAGCGCGACATGGCCCAGCCATGCAGGCCGAAATCGAGGTACTCCTGCAGGTCGGCGGGCGCCAGCACGGGGATACCGCAGGCCGAGAACATGTGTTCGCTCTGGTGGGCGACGGCCGACGAGCGCGCCGAAGGGTCGTCGCCCGCCACCAGCAGTACACCGCCGTGTTTTGATGTGCCGGCATGGTTGGCATGCTTGAAGACGTCGCCGCTGCGATCCACACCGGGGCCCTTGCCGTACCACATCGAAAAGATGCCGTCGAATTTCGGCTGCGGGAAGAAGTGCAGTTGCTGCGTGCCCCAGATCGCGGTGGCTGCGATATCCTCATTGACGCCGGGCTGGAAGGTAATGTCGTGCTGTTTGAGAAAGGCGCCAGCACCGTGCAGGGCCGTATCGAGGCCGCCCAGCGGCGAACCGCGGTAGCCGGAAATGTAGCCGGCGGTATGCAGGCCGGCAGCACGGTCGATGGCGTGCTGCAACATCGGCAGGCGTGCCAGGGCCTGCATGCCGGTCAGAAAAACGCGACCGTGTTCGAGCCGGTACTTGTCGTCGAGTGAAATGTTTGCAAGACTCATTGCCTATCCCTCCGTACTGCTTCCCACGCCTTGGCGCGGCGCGTCACATGCGCGATCCGCGTCGGATCGCAGCGCTCAACATTCGCGACGACAGCGGGCAGGTCGCGAACTGTGGGTGGTGGTGCACCACCATGTCCGGTGGCGAGTCGAAATCCTGAAGGAGGGGGTCATGATGCGGCGGTCTTCGCGGCGGCGCGACGGCTGAAGCGTTCGGCGAGTTTCGGTGCGCGGCCCGGCGTGCTCCAGGGGCAGATCGCAACGCAAATACCGCAGCCGAAGGTTTCGTTGAAATAGGGAATGCAACGGTCGAAATTGACAGCCCACTTGACTGTGCCGCGCACCATTTGCTTGTCGTTGGCGATGGCGTCGGGCGGGCAGCCGTTGGTGCAGACCTGGCACTTGAGGCAGAAGTCGTCGGCACCGAAGTGATCGGGGGCGTCGGCTATCAGCGGCATGTCGGTTTCGACCGCGGCCAGGCGAAAGCTGGAACCATACCGGCGGTTAATCAGCGATCCGTGTTTTCCCAATTCGCCAAAGCCGCAGGCGATGGCCGCCGGCAGTAAATTTAGCGATCCGACCCAGGGTCCGGCGTGCGGTATGGCGTTGTAGCCCTGGCTGCGGATCCAGTGCGCGAGCCAATTCACGACGCGGGCACCACGATTGTATTGATCGCAGACTTCGAGCTGGCCTTCCGGGTCGTCCGCACTGGACGGCACACGGGACAGCCGGACGTGGTCCATCACGTTGCCGACCACCACGAGATGCGGCAAGGTGCTCGTGAAGCCTTCGTACACCCAGTCCGGACAGATGTCGGCGATACCCACCAGTTCCGCCTCGCTGCCGGCTCCCGGATAGCCACCGGGTCGGGCTGCCACATTGTCGAGGACGAATGCCTTTACGCGCCGAGTCCAGTTCCCCGCTGTGTCGTCAGCACGTGTGGTGGCGGGTTCGGGCAACTTGTGTGGTCCGCGATCGGCATTGGCGTAGACCTCGTGGTAGGCCGCTACGCTTGAGAAACGCTGCTTGACGGCTTCCAGCAGGCGAGCAAAGGGATGGCTGCCCGGTTTGCGCAGCCAGAAAATCTGGCGGGGTCGGCGTGGGGCGACCTCACCGAATCCGTTGAAGGTGCAACCGGAGATCGGTGGTAGCAGTGCGCCATGCGCTGGCGACGGAGTCCACGGCGGCGAGTGCTTCTTGCTCATTCGGTCGGCTTTGGGTCGGAGCGTCCGGCGCGGAAATCGCAGCACCGGATTCGGCAAGCCTGGTTCGCGGCGGACCCGACGTCGAGTCGAGTCCGCCGCAAACTGGCCGGTGCCGTCAGTCCTTCACCAGGACGAACTTGCCATCCTTGACCGTGATCAGCACGCGACTGCGGTGGTCGTAGCCCGAGTGATCGGTTGCGGTGATGTTGACGACGCCCTGTGATGCCAGCATGTCCTTCGTGCTTGCGATCGCGTCGCGCAACGCGGTGCGGAACTCCTGCGTACCCGGTTTGCCCTTCTTGGCGGCTTCAGGGATGGCGCGCGCCAGCAGCAGGCCGGCATCGTAGGTTCCGGCGCCGAAAATCGGCGGGCGGCTACCGATCAGCTTCTCGTAACCGTTGACGAAGTCAAGCGTCACTTTCTTGGTCGGCAAGCTGTCCGGGATGTCATCGGGTACCACCAGCAACGGTCCGACGATCATGGCGCCTTCCATCTTCTTGCCGCCGAGTTTGATGAAGTCGTTCGAAGCCGAGCCATGGGTGTGGTAGATCGTGCCCTTGTAGCCGGAGTCGACCAACTGCATGTGCGGCAGCGCCGCGTCGGCGGCGACGCCGGCGACCAGCACCGCCTCCGGCTTGGCGGCGAGGAGCTTCGCCACCTGCCCGGTAACGCTGGTGTCCTGGCGGTTGTAGCGTTCGTTGGCGACGATCTGGATGCCGGCCTTTTGCGCCATCGGAGTGAACGTCTTGTGCCAGTTTTCGCCGTACGGATCGTTGCGACCGATGAAGCCGAGCGTCTTGACGCCGCGTTTCACCATAACCGCGACCAGGCCCTCGCTGATGACATCGTCGTTGGGGTGGGTTTTGAACACCCAGCGCTTTTTGTCGTCCATCGGTACCACGACGGCCGAAGTGCCGACCGGCGCCAGCATCGGGGTCTGTCCTTCAGCCATGAACTGCAGTACGCTCATCGCATTGCCGGAACCGGAAGGGCCGATCAGGGCGTCGATCTTGTGTTCGCCGAGCAGCTTCTTGGTCAGTTGCACGCTTTGCGTCGGATCGCTGGCGTCGTCGAAGACCATGTACTCAACGCTGAACTCGCCAATTTTCTTCGGCAGCAGCGCAACCGCGTT
>JAIOOZ010000322.1 GCA_021414185.1 Betaproteobacteria bacterium | reverse complement strand
AAGCCGGTCGCGGGCGGCGGCTGGAAGCCGGTGGAGTCGTCATCCATGACGCATATGCGGTCCATCACGCAGCCGTGGCAATGCAAGGACGGACGCTGGTATCTGCCGCATTTCAACCTGCCTCATCTGCACGACCGTGTGATCGGCGTGCTGAAGTGCGAATCCAACGCGGATGCCGTCAAAAAGGCGATCTCAAAATGGGATTCGCACGAACTCGAAGAAGCGGTCGCTGAAGCGCGGGCCTGCGGCTCCATCATCCGCTCCAATGCCGAATGGCTCGAGCATCCACAAGGAAAAGTATTGGCCGGCAGGGCGCTGATCGACATCACGAAAATCGGCGACACCGATCCTATCCCTTTTCCCAAAGGCGAACGGCCGCTGTCGGGAATCAAGGTGCTCGATCTGACGCGCATACTCGCCGGACCTATTGCGGCGCGCACGCTCGCCGAAAACGGTGCCGACGTGCTGATGATCACCGCCAAGCATTTGCCGCAGGTGCCCGAGCACGTGATGGACACGAGCCACGGCAAGCGCAGCACCTTTCTCGACTTCAACAAACCCGAAGATGTCGCGACGGTCAAAAAACTGGCGCGCAACGCCGATGTGTTCAGCCAGGGCTACCGTCCCGGCATCATGGACAAGCACGGCCTGAGTCCTGAGCAGCTTGCCAAGGAACGTCCCGGCATCATTTATCTTTCCATCAGCTGCTACGGCCACGGCGGCCCGTTCTCGAACCGCGGCGGCTGGGAGCAGATCGGCCAGTCGGCAACCGGCATCTGCCTGGACAACGGCGATGAACGGCCGAAACTGCTGCCGGCCTCAGCGTGCGACTACACGACAGGCTACAACGGCGCCCTCGGCGTGCTGCTCGCACTAGCGCGGCGCGCGCGCGAAGGCGGCTCGTATCACGTGCGCGTATCGCTCTGCCGCTCGGGCATGTACATCTACAAGCAGGGCCACGTGAAATATCCGAAACCCGATATGGGACTCAGCGAGGCGGAACTGAATGCGATCCTGATCGAATCCACCGGCGGCCACGGCGCGTTGAAGCATCTCGGCCCCGTGCTGAAAATGTCCGAAACCAAACCGTATTGGGACAAGCCTTCGCCGGTGCTGGGGTCGAACAAGGCAGAGTGGCTGGCTTAGTAGTACTGCTCCTTCCCCCTTGATGGGGGGAAGGCTGGGATGGGGGTGAAAACTTTGCGCACCACGAAAATTCCACCCCCTCCCTAACCCTCCCCCATCAAGGGGGAGGGAGTTATATTTACTTGTCCCCTTTCAAGCCCGCGTCCTTGATCACCTTCGCCCACTTCGCGGTTTCATCGCGGATTTCCTGCGCGAATTTCTGCGGCGTATTGCCGACGGGAATGCCGCCGTCCTGCGTAATGCGCGCGATGATGTCGGGCTGATTCAGCACGGCGACGGTTTCCCGGTGCCATAGCGCGATGACGGACGCGGGCGTGCGCGCCGGCGCCGCCAGGCCGTACCACGACTGCGATTCGAAGCCGGGAAATCCCGATTCATTGAACGTCGGCATGTCGGGCAAAGCGACGCTGCGCTCCAGGCTCGCGGAACCCAGCGCGCGCAGGCGTCCGGCCTTGATGTGCGGCATGAACACGGCCGGGTTCGCAAACATCAGATCGGCTTCGTTGGAGAGCACGCCGAGCAACGCGGGGCCGGCGCCTTTGTACGGAATGGTGATGACGTCGATGCCGGTAACGAGCTTGAACAATTCCATCGACAGTGTGCCCGCCGAACCCGTGCCGGACGTCGCCCAGCGCAGCTTGCCGGGATTGGCCTTCGCGTACGGCGCGACTTCCTGAATGCGATTGAGCGGCATCGCAGTGCGCGTGGCCAGCATGTTGGGCACGTTCGCAAACTTGGTGATCGGAATGAAATCCCTGATCGGATCGAAGGGCAACTTCTGCAGGCTGCCGGTGACCGTCATCACAGCGACGGCCGCGACCAATAGCGTGTAGCCGTCCGGATTGGCGTTGGCGACGATTTCACCGGCAATCACGCCACCGCCGCCGCCGCGATTGTCATAGAGGATTTGCTGTCCGACGCGCTCGGTCAATTTCGCCGCGACAGGACGCGCGACCATATCGGTGCCGCCACCCGGCTGGAAGGGGACCACCCAGCGGATGGCTTTGTTAGGGTAGCTGTCGGCATGCGCCGGCGCTGCGGCCAATAGGCAAATCGCTGCGAGGCTGATGCCTCCCCCTTCAAGGGGGAGGTTAGGAGGGGGATGGGTCAACGGATCCGAAATCCAGACACCCATCCCCACCCCGACCCTCCCCTTGAAGGGGAGGGAGATTAAATTATTTTCCGGGTGACGCTAACACTTACTCCGCTTTCGCGCCCGACGCTTTCACCGCTTTGCCCCATTTGACGATCTCGGTCTTCATATACGCAGCGAGTTCCGTCGGCGGCATGGATTTAGGTTCCATACCGGCCGCCGCAATGCGCTCCTTCAGCTCCGCGCCCTTCAGCACCTCGGCGGTGTCGGCGTGTATCTTCTCCGCGATGGCGGCGGGAATTCCGTTGGGCCCGAGAAAGGCAAACCAGTTGATCGCCTCGTAGCCGGGCATGCCGGCTTCGGCGAGCGTAGGCACGTCGGGCGCGGTCGGCGAGCGCTGCAGCGAACTGACGCCGATGGCGCGCAGGCGGCCGGAGCGCAGATGCGGCAGCACCGCGTTGACGGTCGGCATGCTCATTTGTATCTGGCCGCCGAGCACGTCGATCAGCGCCGGCGCCATGCTCTTGTATGGAACATGCACGACGTCGATGCCGGCAGTGATCTTGAGCAACTCCATACCGAGATGGCTGGTGGGCGCGCCCGAGCCCGCGGAACCGTAGCTCATCGCGCCGGGTTTCGCCTTGGCAAGCGCGATCAGTTCCTTGAGGTTGCGCACCGGCAGCGATGGATGCGTCACCAGCATGCCCGGGCCGGAGGCGATCAGCGTAACGGGAGTGAAATCGCGCACCGGATCGAACGGCAATTTGGGGTACAGCGTCGCGTTGACCGTGAACGAGGCCGAGATCAGCACCAGCGTATAACCGTCCGGCGCCGAGCGCGCCGCCACTTCGCTGCCGACGATGCTGTTGGCGCCCGCGCGGTTGTCGATGACGATCTGCTGTCCCCACGCGTCGACCAGCCGCGGCACCAGCAAACGCCCCATCGAATCGACCGGCCCGCCGGCCGCGTAAGGGACGATCAGGCGTACCGGGCGCGAGGGATACGGCTGTGAATAGGAAACACCGGCGGCAAGAAATACCAACCCCACCAGAGCGGACAAAGAATTCGTGCGTGGCATTCCACGCGTGCGGGTAGAGCAGAACATGCGCCCCCTCCTAAACGTATTGTTATAGGGCTACGGCCGGGCCGCCGCGCCTTCCGTGCGCCAGCACACAGACACCCGCCTGCACGGCTGAGTATTCTGCGCTTATATGCCAGTCTAACTTATCAGGAGGTCAGCTATGAAATGGGCAGGAATGTACCTGGTAGGCTTTGTGGTCCTGATCGGCGGCCTGCTGGCTGCGCTGTGGAAACTGGGCATATTGCAGAACATCGAGACGACGTGGATCGTGATCGGCGTCGTGATCCTGATGGGCATGGGCATCATGTTCGCGGTCGCCAACAGCGGCACCAAGGAAAACATCTCGATCGACCGCAAGTGAAAACGCGGGTCAGCCCGCGCGCACGGCGTCCGATACTGACTTCGCGATCACGTAGAGATTGAACTCTATCGTCTGCAGCATCAGCATGTTGACGCCGCACTTCTTCAGCGCCTTCGCGTGCGCAACCTGGCCTTCGATCGACGGGAACGCATAGCCAGTGTTGGCGAGCACGATCTTGCCGCGCGTCTTTGCCAACTTGCACGCTTTTTCCACCGCGGCCAGCACCTCGGGATGCAGATAATCAAGCGGGTGTCCCAGCACTTCCGCCAGGTCGGTGCAGCCGATGAAGACGCCGCTGATGCCGTCGATGGCGAGAATGTCGTCGAGCGCCTCGAGCGCGCCCAGCGACTCGATCAGCGGCAGCAGCAGCCGCGTGCTGCCCGAGTGCTCGGTAGCGTCGCTCAGCTCCTGCGCGCTGGTGACCGGCGCGCCCTGATGGGAGTCGCGCCCCATGTGCGCCATCAGGCGCGCTTCCTCGACCGACGAGATCGACCAGATGAGGCCTTCCACACCGGCACCGAACGCGCGCTCCGCGTCCACCGGGAAGCGGCGGTCCGGCACCGCGGCGCCCGCGCCCCACGGGTTTGCCGGCAGCCGCACGAACGGGTACATGCCGACGGCGCGCGCCTTCCACGCCACGTGGGAAAGCTCCGTCCAGTCGACGTTCGAGTGCATCATGTCGACGATCAGGAATTCGTGGCCGGCGCTCGCCAGGTGCTGCACGAGGTTGACGCCTCCTTTGCCGAGCATGCCGTGGGATACCCGGCCAGCGCGCAGATTTTCCAGCAGCTTGTACATGATTTCCCTTCTTATTCGACCTGCAGTTTGAGGGCGCGCACGAGCTCGCCCCAGCGTTTCATTTCCGCTTCAATGATGCGCGCGAACTCCTCGGGCGTTGTCACCGCCGCGTCCGCGCCCAGCGCCTTCAGGCTCTCGCCGACTTCCGGGCTGCGCATCGCCTTGCCGACCGCCGCGTTCAGCGTGTCGATGATGGCGCGCGGGACACTGGCCGGCGCGAGCAGCCCGAACACGGTGATCGCCTCGTAGCCGGGCACGCCGGATTCGGCGATGGTCGGAATGTCGGGCGCGACCGCCGAGCGCTTGACGGTCGAGATGCCAAGCGCGCGCAGGCGCCCGGCATGGATATGCGGCATCGCCGGCGCCGAGCTCGCGAACATGACCTGCACCTGGCCGGCCAGCACGTCGGTCAGCGCGGGGCCCGCGCCGCGGTACGGCACGTGGGTCAGGTTGATGCCGGCCATTTTCTTGAACAGCTCGGTCGCGAGGTGAGGTGAGCCGCCGGAGCCGCCTGACGCATAGTCGATCTGCCCCGGCCGCGCCTTCGCGAGCGCGATGAATTCGCGCACCGAACGCGCCGGCAGCGACGGGTGCACGACCAGGATGGAGGCCGCGATAGCGACTTCCGAGATCGGTGCGAAATCCTTCAGCGTGTCGTACGGCAGCTTGCGGTACATGCTGGGATTGACCGCATGCGGGCTCGACACGTACAGCAGCGTATAGCCGTCGGCGGGCGCCTGCGCGGCTATCTCCGTGCCGACGATGCCGTTGGCGCCGGCGCGGTTGTCGATGACGAACTGGCGGCCGAAAGATTCAGACAGGCGCTGGGCGAGTATGCGGCTGATCACGTCCGAGCCGCCGCCCGGGGCATAAGGCACGATCACCCGCACCGCGCGCACGGGGTATTGCTGGGCGAGCGCCGGCATCCAGGCGGCGAATATCGCCAGGCACGCCGCCGCACGCGCCAAAGGGCTGCATGCGATCTTCAATTTGCGCCTCCTCCTTGCCAGCCGGCCGCGGCTACGCGCCGGCTTGGGGTTGACCGCGACTGGCCGACGCCGCGTTTATTCCGTGACCACCGCTTCCGGCACCAGCTTGCCCGGCAGCAGGCAGCCTTTGCGCGCGCGGCGCACGACGTGCTTCTGCAGTTCCGCTCCGGCGATGCGCACGGTTTTTTCCTTGCCGCTCCTGGTGACGCCGGCAACGTTCACCGACTTGCCGTCGGAGAAGCCGATGCCTTTCATCTTTTCCTTGTCGTCGAGCGCCATCAGCGTGATACCGCGACCGCGCGCGAGCTCTTTCAGCTCGGCAGCTTCGAACAGCAGCATGCGGCCGTTCTCCGACAGCGCCACCACCATCACGGGCTTTTCCGGCACCGGCGCGGGGCGCAGCACTTCGTCGCCCTCTTCCACCGTCATGAATGCCTTGCCGGCGCGCACGCGCGTGAGCAGTTCTTCCGACTTGACGATAAAGCCATAGCCGCCCGAGTTCGCGACGAGATAACGGCGTCCTGGCTGCGCATCGACGACGTGCGCGAGACGCGCACCCGGCGCCAATTCGACCATCGAGTTGATCGACACGCCATCGCCTTTGCCGCCGGGAATTTCGGCGGCTTCCACGCTGAAAGAGCGCCCGGTGGAATCTATCATCGCGATGGAATGAATCGAGCGCGTCTCGAAAATCGCATACGGCGCATCGCCATCCTTGTACGTGGTGCCGGCCAGATCGAGTGCATGGCCCTGGCGTGAACGCACCCAGCCGTTGCGCGAAACGATGATGGTGAGCGGCTCGTCCACCGCCACGCGCTCGAAAGTCGCGCGGCCTGCTTCTTCGATCACCGTGCGGCGGTCGTCACCGTAGGTCTTCGCGTCGTCGCGGATTTCCTTGATGACGAGCTTGCGCATCTCCGTGTCGCTGTCGAGCAGATCCTTCAAACTCTTGCGCTCGGTCTTGAGTTCCTTCAACTCGTTCTGGATCTTGATGCCTTCGAGCCGCGCCAATTGGCGCAGGCGGATTTCGAGGATGTCTTCCGCCTGGATGTCGGTGAGCTTGAACTGCCTGATCAGCGCGGGTTTCGGTTCGTCCGATTCGCGTATGGTCTTGATCACCTTCTCGATGTTGAGAAAGACAGTGTTGCGGCCTTCGAGGATGTGAATGCGGCGGTCGACCTGCCCGAGGCGGAATTTCACGCGGCGCGTGACGGTCAAGACACGGAATTCCGCCCACTCGCCGAGCATGTCGCGGATGTTCTTGCGTCCGGGCCGGCCGTCGAGCCCGAGCACCACGAGGTTGATCGAAAAATTTTCTTCCAGGCTGGTGTGCGCAAGCATCAACTGCATAAACTCGTCCGGGTCCTGGCGTGACGAGCGCGGCTCCAGCACGAGGCGGACCTTGTTGTCTTTATCCGACTCGTCGTTTACTTTCTCCAGCGCGCCAAGAATCAGCTGCTTCAAATTGGTTTGTGTCGGGGTGACCTTGCCGTTCTTGTCTTTGGGCTTGGGGTTGGTGATGACCTCGAGTTCGGACCTTATTCGTTGCGCCGAAGTGGTTGGCGGCAGCTCGTAGACCACGATTTGCCACTGGCCGCGTGCGAGGTTTTCGACTTTCCAGCGTGCGCGTGCGCGCAGCGAGCCGCGGCCCGTGGTGTAGGCATCGAGGATCGCCTGCTGCGAGCTGATGATCTGGCCGCCGCCGGGGAAATCCGGCCCCTTGATGATGTCCATCACCGCCGCCACGGTCGTTTTCGGGTGGCGCACGAGTTGAATCGCGGCCTCGGCCGTTTCGCGCATGTTGTGCGGCGGCAGCTCGCACGCCATGCCCACCGCCACGCCGGAGGCGCCGTTCAGCAGCAGCATCGGCAGCCGCGCCGGCAGGGTTTCCGGTTCCTTCTCCTTGCCGTCGTAGTTAGGCAGGAAATCGACCGTGTCCTGGTCGATCTCGGACAGCAGCAGGTCGGCGAGTGGAGTGAGCCTGGCTTCGGTATAGCGATAAGCCGCGGCGGAGTCGCCGTCCTGCGTTCCAAAGTTGCCCTGGCCGTCGATCAGCGGATAGCGCAGCGAAAAGTCCTGCGCCATGCGCACCAGCGCTTCGTAGGTCGAAGTATCGCCGTGCGGGTGGTATTTGCCGAGCACGTCGCCGACGATGCGCGCCGACTTGGTGTGCTGCGCGCCGGAGCGCAAGCCCAGCTCGTGCATCGCGTAAAGGATGCGGCGCTGCACCGGCTTCTGGCCGTCCTCGACGTTGGGTATCGCGCGGCCGCGCACAACACTCATTGCATACGTCAGGTAGCTGCGTTCGGCGAACGCCGCCATGTCTATCGAATCGTCGCCGCCTGTATTGCGCGGATTGACCGGTGTCCCGCCTCGGCCGCCCGTGTTTTGGGGCGCCTTCGTTTCATTTCCGCCATCGCTGCCTTTGCCCGCCTTCGCCGGCGATTTATCCCCGACCGCAATCGCATCGGCAAACAGATCGGGCGTCGGATCGTCTTTTTTCGCGCCGCGCGCGCTTTTCCCGGCGGCCTTTTTCATACGTCAGCCTCGACCTGGTCGCCTTTTTCTTCCATCCACGAGCAGCGCGCTTCCGACTCGCGCTTGGACATCAGCATGTTGAAGAGCTCCAGCGTGGCTTCGCGGTCCTCGATGCGCACCTGCAAGAGGCGCCGGGTATCGGGACACAGCGTGGTTTCCCACAACTGCTCCGGGTTCATCTCGCCCAGCCCTTTGAAGCGCTGGATGCGGATCGACTCGACCTTGACGCCGTCGTCGCGCGCGCGGTCCAGCGTCGATTTACGCTCGTCTTCGTCGAGCGCATAGAGCTTTTTCGCGGGGCGCTTGCCCAATGCCGGAATGTCTATCTTGTATAGCGGCGGACTTGCGATATAGATATTGCCGTTCTCGAGGAGTTTCGGAAAGTGGCGGTAAAAAAGTGTCAGTAGCAGTACTGAAATGTGCGCGCCGTCGACGTCCGCGTCAGTCATCGACGCGATCTTGCCGTAGCGCAGCCCCGACAGGTCGGGCTCGGTGCCGGCCTCGTGCGGATCAACACCGATGGCGACTGCGATATCGTGGATCTCGGCATTCGAAAACAGCAGCTCGCGTTTGACCTCCCACGAGTTCAGTGCCTTGCCGCGCATCTTGTAAATCGCCTGGAAGCGCTTGTCGCGTGCCTGCTTGGCCGAGCCGCCCGCCGAATCGCCCTCGACGAGGAACAGCTCGTTCTGCGCAAGGTCGGTCATTTCGCAGTCGGTGAGCTTCTCGGGCAGCATGACGACGCTCGAGGACTTCTTGCGTTCGACCTTCTGCACCGAGCGCGAACGCTCCACTGCCTGGCGGATGACGATTTCGGCGATCTTGCGGCCGAATTCGACGTGCGTGTTGAGCCACAGCTCGAACGGATCGCGCACCATGGTCGCGACGAGCTTGAATGCGTCGCGGCTGGAGAGTTTTTCCTTGGTCTGGCCGTGGAACTGCGGCTCCAGCACCTTGGCGGACAGGAAATAAATCGTTTTCGACCACAGGTCGTCGGACATCAGCTTGATGCCGCGCGGCATCATGTTGTGGTGCTCGGCGAACGCTTTCACCGCTTCGAAAATACCGTCGCGCAAGCCCGACTCGTGGGTGCCGCCGGCGGGCGTCGGTATCAGGTTCGCATACGATTCGCCGTAACCCTTGGCTTCCTCCACCACTGCAAACGCCCAGCCCGCACCCTCGCCGACCGCGTAGCCGTTCGCTTCCTTGATGTAGTTCTCACCGTCGAAGATTTCGCCCACCGGCTCCGCACCCGCGAGCATTTCCTTGAGATAACCCTTCATGCCTTCGGGGTAGCTCCAGGTGCGTGTGGTGGTCTCTTTCGGCCCTTCGATATTGAGCGTGACTTGCACGCCCGGCAGCAGCACGGCCTTGGAGCGCACGATGCGCTCGAGGTCAGGCAGCGAAATCTTCGGCGAATCGAAATATTTCTTGTTGGGCCAGATGCGCAGCGACGACCCGGTATCCTTCGCGGCGAGGTTCTTGACTTTCTTCAGCTTCTGCGTGACCACGCCATCTTCGAACACGATGCGGTGCAGCGCGCCTTCGCGCTTGATCTCGACTTCGAGCTTCTCGGACAACGCGTTGGTGACCGACACGCCGACGCCATGCAGGCCGCCGGAAAATTTATACGCGGCGTCCGTCGCCGTCTTGGAAAACTTCGCGCCGGCATGCAACTCGGTGAACACGAGCTGCACGGTCGGAATTTTTTCGATCGGGTGTATGCCGACCGGAATGCCGCGGCCGTTGTCGGTGACGGTCACCGAGCCGTCGCGGTGCAGCGTCACGTCGATCTGGTTGGCGTGCTCGCCGAATGCCTCGTCGGCGGCGTTGTCGATCGCTTCCTGGATGATGTGCGTCGGATCGGTCGTGCGCGTATACATGCCCGGCAGGCGCTGCACCGGCTCGATACCGCGGAGCTTCTGCACTGAACTTTCATCGTATTTCTTGACTGCCATTATGTCGCTTGCCCGCTTGGTGTTGACTGTAATTGTGCGCATTCTACAGCGACGGCTCGCGTCACCTCAAATTTTGCATGGCATAATCGTTTTTTTGACGCGGAAAGGGACGCCATGTTCAGGCGGATTTCGCTTTACGCCATGCTGCTTGCGCTCGCCGCGGCCGGCCTGGCACACGCGCAGCAGGCGCCGTCGGCTGCGCCGGCCATCAAGCGCACCCTGCTGCAGAAATTCGACGTGCCCGGCACCAGTTATGAAACGGTCATCGCCATCGCCGAAGTCGGCGCGAACACAAACATCGGCCGCCATTCGCATTTCGGCCCCGAGTCGGGCTATATGCTGGAAGGCGAAATTTCGCTGCTGATCGACGGCCAGCCGCCGAAAACCATCAAAGCCGGCGAAAGCTACCAGATCCCGGCGGGCGCGATCCACGACGGCAAAAGCGGCCCGCAGGGCGGGAAAGTCATCGCCACTTACGTGATCGAAAAAGGCAAACCGCTCGCCACTCCGGCACCTTAAGGAAAGACTCTGTACTCATGACACTGCCAGCCATCCCCGTACTCTCCGCCGCCGGCGCCGACATCCCCGTCATCGGTTTCGGCACTTCGCAGCTCGGCGATTGCGCTGAAGTCGTCGCCACCGCCCTCAAACTCGGCTATCGCCACATCGACACCGCCTGGAAGTACGGCTCCGAAAAAGGCGTCGGCGCCGGCATCAAGGCGTCGGGCGTGCCGCGCAAGGATATTTTTCTTGTCACCAAGGTCTCGCACGAATACCTGCGCAAAGACGACTTCGCGCGTTCTGTCGACGAAAGCCTGCGCAATCTGCAGGTCGATTACGTGGACATGCTGCATATACACTGGCCCACCGTCGACGGTATTCCGCTGGCGGAGACCGTAGGCGCGCTCGTCAAAGCGAAACGCGACGGCCTCACGCGCCACATCGGCGTCGCCAATTTCAACATCGCGCTGCTCAAGGAAGCGATGCGCCTGAGCCCCGAGCCGCTGGCGACGCTGCAGGCCGAATACCATCCCTATTTGGACCAGACGAAAGTGCTGGATTTCTGCAAGCGCGAAGGCATCGTGTTCACGGCGTTCTGCCCGCTCGGCCGCGGCAAATTGTTCCAGGACCCGGTGTTAACCGAAATCGCCCGCGCCAAAGGCAGGACGATTGCGCAGATCGCGCTGCGCTGGCAG
>JAIOOZ010000296.1 GCA_021414185.1 Betaproteobacteria bacterium | reverse complement strand
CCTTTGTACATGATCATAGCCGTTGCAGTGATCGGGTCATTGCTCGGCGATCTGATCTGGTACGTGGCCGGACGCATCTACGGGCTGCGTGTCCTGCAATTGCTGTGCCGTATTTCCATTTCGCCCGACTCGTGCGTGCGCCAGACCGAAACCACGTTCACGCGCTGGGGCGCGCCATCGCTGATATTCGCGAAATTCGTGCCCGGCTTCGCGACGGTGGCGCCGCCGCTCGCGGGCGCGACGCGCGTGAAGCCCGGCACTTTCCTGGCGTATAGCGCGATCAGCGCGGCCCTGTGGTCCGGTGCCGCCGCCGGCGCCGGCATGTTGTTCCATCGCCAGATCGACTGGGCGCTGGAACAGCTCGGGCAAATGGGCGTTTACGCGCTGGTTCTCCTCGGCATTGCGCTGGTGCTGTTCATCGCCTTCAAGTGGCGCGAGCGCCGGCGATTTTTCAAGGTGCTGCGCATGGCGCGCATTTCGGTCGCAGATCTCTACAAAATGATGGAAGAGGGCCAGTCGCCCGTGGTGGTGGACGTGCGCTCGGCCTCCGCTCGCGAGATAGATCCGCGCCGCGTGCCGGGGTCCATTCCGGTCGACATCCGCAATCTCGATGCGCATCTCGCGCAATTGCCGCCCGACCGCGACATCATCGTGTACTGTACATGACCCAACGAAGCCAGCGCGGCGCGTGTCGCCCGCATGTTGATGGACAAGGGCTTCACGCGGGTGCGCCCGCTTGAAGGCGGGCTCGACGCCTGGGTGGACGCCGGGTTTGACTACGAGCGGATAGGGTAACGGCGCATAGTGCGCCAGCAGTTACCACGAACGAGGGGAGACAATCATGAACGTGTTGTGCGAATTGCTGCAGAAGTACGGACCGCTTGCCGCGCGCATCCTGCTCGCGCAGATATTCATTATTTCAGGCATCGGCAAAATCGCCAGCTTTGCCGGCACCGCGGGGTTCATGGCGGGCGCGGGATTGCCGTTCGCCCCGGTGCTGCTGACGCTGACGATAGCGCTGGAACTCGGCGGCGGCATTCTGCTCATGCTGGGCTGGCAGGCGCGCTGGGTCGCCGCGGCGTTTTTCGGTTTCACTTTCCTGACGGCGATGATATTTCATCCGTTCTGGAATTCAGACCCGGCAAGCATTTTCGGGCAAATGAATAATTTCATGAAGAACCTCGCCATCATGGGCGGCATGCTGTACGTGGTGGTCCACGGCCCGGGTCCGTTAAGCCTGGGCAGGGACAGTTTCGACAAAGGATGAACATGGCAACGGAAAAACCGCTTAACTTTCTCGGCATTTCGGGCAGCCTGCGCAAGCAGTCGTACAACACGGCGGCGCTGCGCGCGGCACAGCAACTGCTGCCGCCGGGCGTCACCTTGGAGACGTTCGATCTCGCCGACATCCCGCTGTACAACGACGACGTGCGTGAAAAAGGCTATCCGGCCTCAGTCGAGAAATTCCGCGCACGCATCGCGGCGGCCGATGCAGTTTTGATCGTGACGCCCGAATACAATTATTCGGTGCCCGGCGTGCTCAAGAACGCGATCGACTGGGCCTCGCGCCCGCCGAGCCAGCCGTTCGACGGCAAGCCGGTCGCGATCATGGGCGCTTCGCCCGGCATCCTCGGCACCGCGCGCGCCCAGTATCATTTGCGCCAGTCCTTCATATTCATGAACGCGATGGTGCTCAACAAGCCCGAAGTGATGATAGGCGGGGCCGCGACGCGCTTCGATGCTGCCGGCAATCTGACCGACGCGAAGACGGGTGAATTCATCAAGGCGCTGCTCGTCGCACTGGCCGAGTGGACGCGACGGCTACAGCGCTCACACTCGTGATAAATTCAAAAAAGTATTTGCCACAGAGGGCACAGAGAACACAGAGAAATGCAAAAGAACAATAATTACTCGTACAGGTCTGATTTGTTTTTCCTCTGTGAACTCTGTGTCCTCTGTGGCTAGCATTTGCATTTTTTCTAAGTTCGGGGCGGCGTGAAAAAGCCGCCACTGGCCCGGCGCGTGGCCGAGGTCGCGCCTTTTCATGTCATGGAACTGCTTGCGCGTGCCCGCGAATTGGAGGCGCAGGGCCGCACCATCGTGCACATGGAAATCGGCGAGCCCGATTTTCAGACGGCCAAACCGATCTGCGATGCCGGCATACGCGCGATAGAAAACGGCCAGCTTTTCTACACGCCCGCTCTCGGCATTCCCGAATTGCGCGCGGCGATTTCGCGCTTTTACCGCGAGCGCTATGGTGTCGAAGTGCCGGCGTCGCGCATCATCATCACGTCTGGAGCTTCCGGCGCGCTGCTGCTGGCAATCGGCGTTCTGATAAACCCCGGCGACGAAGTGCTGATGGCCGACCCCGGCTATCCCTGTAACCGCAATTTCGTGCGCATGATGGGCGGCGTGCCGGCCGAGGTGCCGGTCGGCGCGGAAAGCGCCTACCAGTTGCTGCCGGAAATGGTGGAGCGCCACTGGACGCCTAAAACCCGCGCGGTGATGGTCGCGTCGCCGTCGAACCCCACCGGCACTCTGATGCCGGAGGAATCGCTGCGCGCGATTGCGGAGATCGCGCGCGAGCGCGGCGGTGCGTTGATCGTCGATGAGATATATCACGGCCTCGTTTACGACGGTGAATACACGACCGCGTTAAAACACAGCGATGACGTCTTCGTCATCAACAGCTTCTCCAAGTATTTCAACATGACGGGCTGGCGGCTGGGCTGGATGGTGGTGCCTGAGGCCTACGTGCGCGAATTCGACAAGCTCTCGCAGAACATCTACCTGTCGGCGCCGACGGCCGCGCAGCACGCCGCACTCGCCGCGTTCGAGCCGGCGACGCTGACCATACTCGAAGAGCGCCGTGCGGAGTTCAAAGCGCGCCGCGATTTCCTGGTGCCGGCGCTGCGCGGACTCGGTTTTCGCATCCCCGTCGTGCCGCCCGGGGCGTTCTATATCTATGCCGACTGCAGTGCGCTGACGAAAGACAGCTTCGCGTTTGCACGCGACCTGCTGGAGACCGCTGGTGTGGCAATCACGCCCGGCGCCGATTTCGGCACGCACGAGGCGGAACGCCATGTGCGCTTTGCCTATACCAATTCGATCCCGGTACTGGCTGAGGGTGTGAAGCGCATCGGCGAATACCTTTCCCGGCCCTAAATTTCAGGCGAATGCGCGCACGACGAGCGACCCGCCGCTCAGTATCAGCAGCGTGCCTATCACCTGCAGCAGGCGCCGGCGCGACAGGTTGACGTGCATGTGGTGGCCTATCCACAGCCCGGCTAGCATGGGCAGTGCGAGAACCGCGGCGGAAGAGAGCACGCCTTCCTGCGCGAACAGGCCAGCGATTGCGAACAGGATAATGCGCGTGCCGGTGGTGATGATGAAAACAACTGACATAGTTGCGCGCACTTGCGCCGGGTCGAGGCCGCGCGCGCCGAGATACATCACGTACATGGGCCCGGCGGCGCCGAACAACGCCGAAATCACGCCGCCGAAGGCGCCCACCGGCAGCGCCCACAGGCGGCGGAGCCTGAGAGTCGGTTCGCGTCCGCTCGCGGCATAGGCGCCATAGCCAAGCACGAACACGCCCAGCGCAGTGAGGATCAGTTCGCCCGGCAAGCTGACGAGCAGGAACACGCCCGCCGCAATGCCCGCCAGCATGGACGGTGCCAGCCACGCGAGTTCGCGCTTGTCGATGGTGGCGTGAAACTTGAAGCCGGTGCGCAAGGCGGCGCCGAAATCGAGCAGCACGAACATCGGGATCACGAACTTGAGCGGCAGCAGGTGAGCGAGCAGCGGCACCGCGAGAATGGTCGACCCGAAGCCCGTCAGGCCGAAGACTATGAACGCGCCGGCGACGACCAGTGAGGCGATGACGAGCGTTTCGGGAGGCAACGGCATGGGGAGAGCGTTTCGGCCGAGTATAGCTCTGAACAGGTAAAATGCCGCTTGCCAAGCGACGAGAGACGAAGAAGCGGGATAGACGATAGACGGATTTCCGCCTCTCTTCTCTCGCCCGGCGTCTCTCGGAGTTTCA
>JAIOOZ010000321.1 GCA_021414185.1 Betaproteobacteria bacterium | reverse complement strand
GGCCGGCGCGCAGATGCCATACCACGACGAGACGTCGTAACCCGGTACGCCGCCTTCCGCGAACGTCGGCACTTCCGGCGCGCGCGGCGCGCGCTTCGCGCTGGTGATGCCGACGCCGGTGACGCGGCCCGACTTCACCGCAGCCAGCGGCCCGCCCGGCAGATTGCCCACGGAGAGCGGAATCTGTCCGCCCATCACGTCGGCAAGCGCAGGCGCCGCGCCTTTGTACGGCACGTGCACGATGTTGATGCCGGTCATCGACTTCAGCAGTTCGATCGACAAATGCGGCGAAGCGCCGACGCCAGACGAGCCGAAGCTCAGTTTGCCGGGATTCGCTTTCGCATACGTCACCACGTCGCCGACGTTCTTGAACGGCTGCGAAGGATGCGCCATGAACAAATTGGGCGTCGAGCCGATCGTGGAGAGAAACGAGAAATCCTTGATATGATCGTACGGCAGCTTGATGCGCGCCGGCGTGATGCCATGCGAGCCTATGGTGCACAGCATGATGGTATAGCCGTCGGGCGCAGCGCGCGCCGTGATCTCGGTGCCGACGGCGCCGCCCGCGCCGGGACGGTTGTCGACCAATACCGTCGCACCCCACAGGTCGGCGAGCGCGCCGGCGACGTAGCGTGACGCGAGATCAGTGCCGCCGCCGGGCGCGTAGCCGACAATCAGCCGTATCGGCTTGGTCGGATAATTCGTCTGCGCCAACGCCGGAAAAGCGCAGTAGACCGACATTGCATAAAAGCAGACAACCGCGTGCCGTGAGTTCATTTTTCTCCTCGCTCGTTGGTCCCTTGCGCCGCCTTGCCGGCGGTCTTGTTGCAATGTTAACTTGAATTGCGGAAATTCAGGTCATGTGCACCACGATTTTTCCCACCATGGCGCTGGCTTCCATGTGCGCCTTGGCGGCCGGCAATTCATCGAAAGCAAACACCCGGTCTATCACTGGCACGATGCGTCCATCGGCAAGCGCGGGCACCACGTCGCGCACGAAGCCGCGCGTCGCCGCCGCGCGCTCTTCGCGTGTGAGCTTCGCGTTCGAGATGCCGAAGATTTCGTGACGGTTGACGTGCACCGCTGACAAATCGATCTCCGCCTTGACCGAGCCGTCCACATAACCCACCACCGCGAGACGGCCGTGGCGCGCGAGGCAGCGCAGGCATTCGGCGAACTGGCTGCCGCCCACGAGGTTGCAAATGAGATCGGCGCCGTTGCCGCCGGTCGCCGCCATGACCTTGTCCGCGAAATCCGCGCCGCGCGTGGCGATGCCGACATCGAGCCCCACCGCCTTCAGCTTCGCGAGTTTCTCCGCCGAGCCTGAAGTGCCTATGGTATGCGCGCCCAGCATTTTCGCTATCTGTATGCTTGCGACACCCGCGCCCGAAGACGCGCCAGTCGCCAGCAGCCATTCGCCGGCTTTCAGCTTGCCGTACGGCGGATAAATCATTTCGTACGCAGTGATATAGGAAATCGGCGTGGCCGCGCCCTGTTCGAAACTCATGCGCGCGGGCAGCGGGATGATCTGCTCCTGCTCCATCGCGACATACTCGGCAAAACCGCCGCGCGCGCGGCCGAACACGCGATCGCCGGTTTTCACGCTCGTCACACCCGCGCCCACTGCTTGCACTTCGCCCGCGCACTCGGTGCCGCCGATTTTCTCGGGCCCGCCGTGCACAGCGCCACCGACCACCAGTTCGCCGCGGTTCAAAGCGCTCGCGCGCACCTTGACGATGATCTCGTTGGCCTTGGGCTGCGGCACAGGCACGTCGCGCCATTCAAGTACTGCTTTGTGGTCTTTGACCACGATCCAGCAAGATTTCATATTGACTCCCTCCCCCCGGTTCGCGCATGCATCTTATGCAGCGCGACGAAGTTTAGCACTGCGGCCCGGTTTGCTGCCCTTTGCACGGTCGTGTAAAGTCTGCGCCTGCCGTTCGCGCGGTCTTGCCGCGCCACCCGCACCATGGACAAAACAGCCGTCAAATTACTCCGCTTGTTCGAGCACCTGTGCCGCGCCGAAACGCCGCTCGGCGT
>JAIOOZ010000320.1 GCA_021414185.1 Betaproteobacteria bacterium | reverse complement strand
CGAACTGGCGCCGACCCACGTCATCGTCAATATCGACGAGAACGAGAAGCCGGCGGTCGATGAACTCGCCCGCTTCGTGCCGCACATCATCGTCACCCATCCGCTCGCGCCGCTCGACAACCTGGCGTTGTATCGCCTGCTCGGCGGCATATTCGATCGCGCGGACCGCGCAGAAGAACTGTGTGCCGAATACACGCGGGCTCACGATGAAGCCGTCGCTGCGTGCGCCGCGTTGCCGCGGCAATACGTGCTGTATCTGATCTGGCGCAAACCGTGGATGACGGTGTCGCGCGACACCTATATTTCGCGCACACTGGCGCTCGCCGGCTGGGACACGCTGCCGGCAACGACGCGCGTGCGCTATCCCGAGCTTGAACTGGATGCCGCCATGCTCTCCAACGTCGATCATGTTCTCCTCAGCAGCGAACCGTATCGTTTTCGCGAGCGCGATATCGGCGCCGTGCAAAAACTGCTGCCGCCCGGCGCGCACTGCAGCGTGCGTCTTATCGACGGCGAAATGACTTCGTGGTACGGCAGCCGCGCGATCCGCGGTCTGGACTACTTGGTGCGCTTGCGGCGGGCGATGGTTTAAACCTTGTCAGGGCGCCGTCTTTTTCGGATCCAGCCGCAACTTCACGTACGATCCCGGCGCATCTTCGAGCGCTTTCAATTTGCCTTTGCCTGGTACGCGCGCCGGCACTTTTTCCCCGGCATGCCCTTCAGCCCACTGCGCCCAGTCGGTCCACCACGAACCGCCGTGCTGCTTGGCAGCGTCGAGCCACGCTTGCGGCGTAGCGACGAGTTTTTCGTTGGTCCAGTAACCGTATTTGTTCGCCGCCGGCGGGTTGACAATGCCGGCGATGTGACCGGAGCCGCCGAGCACGAAACGCACTTTTGATGAAAACAGTTTGGCGCCGGCGTAAGTCGATTTCCACGGCGCGATGTGGTCTTCGATGGTCGATGCAAAATACAGCGGCACCTTGACCTTGGTGAGGTCGATCGGCACATTGTTCAGCGTAATGCCGCCGGGTTTGCGCAGCAGGTTGCGGATGTACATATTACGCAGGTAAAAACTGTGCATCGCCGCCGGCATGCGCGTCGAATCCGAGTTCCAGTACAGCAGATCGAACGGAAACGGGTCTTTGCCGAGCAGATAGTTGTTGACGACGAATGACCAGATCAAATCGTTGGCGCGCAGCATATTGAAGGTGGTCGCCATCTCCGAGCCTTCGAGGTAGCCGCGCTCGAGCATTTTTTTCTCGAGATTGGCGACCTGCTGCTCATCGATGAACACTTCGAGTTCGCCCGGATCGGCGAAGTCGATCATGCTGGCGAAAAACGTTGCGCTGGTGATGCGGTCGTCTTTTTTCGCCGCCATATAGCCCAGGGCCGCGGCGAGCAGCGTGCCGCCCAGGCAAAAGCCGATTGCATTGACCTCGCGCTCGCCGGTGGCTTTTTCGATCGCGTCGAGTGCCGCCAGCGGGCCGTTGATGAGGTAGTCGTCGAACGTTTTTTGCGCGTACGTCGCATCGGGATTTACCCACGACACGATGAATACGGTGTGGCCCTGCTCGGTCGCCCAGCGCACCAGTGAATTCTTCTCGCGCATGTCGAGGATGTAGTACTTGTTGATCCACGGCGGCAGGATCAGCAGCGGGCGGCGGTAGACTTCGGTGGTGAGCGGCGCGTACTGGATGAGCTGCATCAGCTCGTTCTGGTAGACGACCTTGCCCGGCGTCACCGCGAGGTTGCCGCCGACCTGGAATGCGTCTCGGTCGGTCATTTTCACGCGCAACTGCTTGCCATCGCCGCTTTCGAGGTCTTCGAGCAGATTGTTGAGGCCTTTGACGAGGTTCTGGCCGCCGGAGGCGACGGTTTCGCGCAGCACTTCGGGATTGGTCAGCACGAAATTGCTCGGCGACAGCGCGTCTATGTACTGGCGGGTGTAGAAATCGACTTTCTTGGCGGTCTGGTCGTCCAGGCCCTGCACGCCGCCGACCGTCTGGTGCATGTGCTTGGCGGCAATCAGGTAGGATTGCTTGATATAGTCGTAGAGGAAATTGTTCTGCCAGTCGTCGTGCTTGAAGCGGCGGTCGCCCTTGGCCGGCTCGATCACGGGCTGCGCGTGCTGGCCGAAAAACTGCAGCATCGAGTTCTGCCACAGCGACATATAGTCCTGCCACAGCTTCATCTGCATCTCGGCAAACTTCGCGGGATCCGCGAGCAGCTTGGCGGTCATTTCGTAAAACGCCTTGGCGATGCCCAACTCATCGCCGAACGCAGGCTTGCCGCCGGCGCTCTGGCGCGCGATGAAGTCGCCCATGAGCTGGCTGCTGCGCTGTGCGATCTCGGCGTAAGTCTGCGCGAGCTGGGTTGGATCCAGCGCGGGTTTGGTCGGTTGTTCGGCCATGCAAGTTCTCCTTTGATCGCTGCGCGTCAAACGCGCGCGTAGCGGTAAATTCCGTCATCGCCGCGCGCGCGCTGAAGCTGGCCGCGGCTGTGCAGGAAATTGATGTGCGAGAGCGTCTCGCCCATTGCGAACAGCGTCTGCTGCGCATCGAGCGCGCGCTTGAATATGACCGGCATCATTTGCGCGCCAGTATGGGGCCGCGCGCACGCAACCAGCAATTCATCGAGCCGCGCCACGTGATGCTCCTTGAGGGAGGCGACCCGTTCGCGCAGGCCGCGGAACGGCAGCCCGTGCGACGGCAGTACCAGGGTCGCGGCGTCGAGTTCGGCATAGCGCGTCAGCGAATCCATAAAGCGGCCGAGCGGATCGGCCTCCGGCGCACAGGGCTGCACGCTGACGTTGGTGCTGATGCGCGGCAACACCATGTCGCCGGCGATCAGAATGCCCAATTCATCGCAATAGAGCGCCGCGTGTTCGGGCGAATGGCCGTAACCGGTGACGACGCGCCAGTCGCGCCCATTGACGGTCAGTTGCTGCCCGTCGTGGAGTTCGACGATGGAAGCGGGCAACGCCGGCACGCCGCGCTTGAACAGGTTTTCGCGCTGCAGGCCATCACCCAGTTCCAGACCGTGCTGGCGGAACATGGCGACGTGCGCCTCTCGCCGGTGCGGTTCGCGGCCGGCAAACCATCCCTGCGCCGCGGTAAATTCCGGCGCGGCCATATGCACCGGCGCTTGCCAGAAATCGGCGAGCCACGCCGCAAGTCCGAAGTGATCGGGGTGAAAATGCGTGACGACGATGCGCGTCACCGGCTTGCCGTCGAGACTGGACGTAAAGATTTGTTGCCACAGCGCGCGCGTCTGATCGGTGCCGAAGCCGCAATCGACTATGGTCCAGCCTTCGCCGTCGGCAAGCAGCCACAGATTGATGTGCTCGAGCGCAAACGGCAGCGGCATGCGCAGCCAGTACACGCCGGACGCAACTTCCCGCAACTCGCCGGGCAACGGCGGCTCGGCAAACGGGTACTGCAACCCGTCAGAAGGGCGTGGCTTGACTTTTGCGGACTGATGCATTACGTTTACGTAAAGGTTATATAACTAGATCAAATGAAGAATGCTGATTTTACACGGATATATTGCGTAGCACAATGAGTGATATCCATACCATAACCGACTTGGCGAAGGAATTCGGGATCACCACCCGCACCATCCGCCATTACGAGGACGAGGGCCTGCTGTCGCCGCGCCGCGAAGGCCAGAACCGCCTCTTCAGCCACCGCGACCGCGTCCGGCTCAAACTCGCGCTGCGCGGCAAGCGCCTGGGTTTTACCCTCGCGGAGATTCGCGAACTGTTCAACCTCTACGACCTGGCGCGCGACGAAAATCGCCAGCTTCAGGAGTTCATAACCAAGCTGGAAAAACGCCGCGCGCTGCTGGAGCAGCAACGTGAAGACATTGAGGTGATGCTCAACGAAATCACTTTTTTCGAGAACCAATGCAAGAAGCTGCTGGCCAAGAATCCCGCCCAGCCGACGGTCGCCTGACGGCTGCCATCCGACTCTGGTGAGCGATCAAGTTAAGTTGACGTTAACGTTAATGTAATGAAAAAACACTCCTAAAATGAATGCGATTGCCCCTCCCGACCCTAATTACGCTACCCGCGTACGCGCCAGTTTCGAGCGCATGGCGGCATCATCGGCACCATAGGCGATACCGCCGGGGGCTATGCCGCCTTCACCCTGATGCCGCACGATGCGAGCGTGCTGACCGTGGAATACAAAATGAACATCATGGCGCCGGGCGACGGCGAGCAGCTGATCGCGCGCGGCGAAGTCATACGCGCCGGCCGCTCACTGGTGGTCGCCCGTGCCGATGTGTTCGCCGTCAACGGCGGCAAGGAAACGCATTGCGCCTCGCTGCTGCAGACGCTCATGACCATGCACGGCAAGGCCGATCAATAGGCGCCGGCGATGAACAGCCCCTCCCTCGACTACGGACTCGGCGAAACCATAGCCATCCTGCGCGAAACGGTCGCCAATTTCGCCGCCCGCGAAATCGCCCCGCGCGCCGCCGCCATCGACCGCGCCAACGAATTCCCGAACGAGCTGTGGCGCAGTCTGGGCAGCCTCGGCGTGCTGGGCATCACCGTCGAGGAGGAATACGGCGGGACCCATATGGGTTATCTCGCGCACATGATAGCGATGGAAGAAATCAGCCGTGCGTCCGCATCGGTCGGGCTGTCATACGGCGCGCATTCGAACCTGTGCGTGAACCAGATCCGGCGCAACGGCAATGCGCAACAAAAGCAACGCTATCTGCCGAAGCTGGTTTCCGGCGAGCATGTCGGGGCGCTCGCGATGAGCGAACCGGGCGCCGGCTCCGACGTGGTGAACATGAAACTGCGCGCCGACCGCAAAGGCGACCGCTTCGTGCTGAACGGCACCAAGATGTGGATCACCAACGGGCCGGATGCCGATACGCTGGTGGTTTACGCAAAGACCGATGCCGCCGCCGGCGCACGCGGCATCACTGCGTTCGTCGTCGAAAAACATTTCGCAGGGTTCTCGACGGCGCAAAAGCTCGACAAACTCGGCATGCGGGGCTCAAACACCTGCGAACTCGTGTTCGAGGACTGCGAAGTGCCGGCCGACAACGTGCTCGGTGAAATCGGCAAGGGCGTCAACGTGCTGATGAGCGGCCTCGATTACGAGCGTGCGGTGCTCGCCGCCGGCCCGCTCGGCATCATGCAGGCGTGCATGGACGTGGTGCTGCCGTATGTGCACGAGCGCAAGCAGTTCGGTCAATCAATCGGCGAATTCCAGTTGATGCAGGGCAAGCTGGCCGACATGTACACGACCATGAGCGCTTGCAAGTCGTATGCATACGCGGTCGGCCGCGCCTGCGACGACGGTCGCATCACGCGCAAGGACGCCGCCGGCGTGATTCTCTACACCGCCGAAAAAGCGACGTGGATGGCGCTCGAAGCGATTCAATGCCTGGGCGGCGTCGGCTACACCAATGACTTTCCGACCGGCCGCCTGCTGCGCGACGCCAAGCTCTATGAAATCGGCGCCGGCACTTCCGAAATCCGCCGCATGTTGATCGGGCGCGAACTGTTCAACGAAACTAAAGAGTAAGGAACCAGGATGAACGATCCTATCGTTATTGTCGGTGCAGCACGCACACCCATGGGCGCGTTTCAAGGCGAATTGAAAAATGCCACTGCGGCAGAGCTGGGCGCCGCGGCGATCAAAGCGGCTGTTGAACGCGCCGGGCTGAAACCGGAAGACGTGCAGGAAGTCATCATG
>JAIOOZ010000319.1 GCA_021414185.1 Betaproteobacteria bacterium | reverse complement strand
CTCGCGGGTCAGGTTGCCGGTCCAGTCTTCAATCTGGCCGATCATTTTTTTTAGACGTACATGCCTGCGTTCATCGAGAGTGCCGTCGATTTCGTTTTCGCTCGCGAACTTGCGGTTGTCCTTTTCGAACTGCTTCTGCGTCGCGGCAATCTGTTCCGGCGTCAGCGTTGCGAGGATCTCGGCAGCATCGTTGGCGCCGCGGTTGACGATGGTGCGGTAGCGCAATTTGAATCCCTCGACGAACCAGGCGATGTCGTCCCGCGTGAGGCCGTGCTCCGCTTTGCTTTTCGCGGCGTTCAGGAAGGACGCATCTTCGGGCAACTGTTCATACCGGTGCCAGGCGAGCATGCGGTCCAGCCGCGCGGAAAAGTCGCGCCGCTGATCGGCGTCGAGGTCGAAATACGTGTTGGCGCGCCAGCCGAGGATGACGTCCGCCTGCGGATAGCCGACGCGCAGCGCAGTGCAGCCCGCGATGAGGATGGCAAGCAAGGCAAGAAGAATGATCAGGTAGCGGCGCATGTGTTGGTCTTCTGGAAATGGCCTAAAAAACAACTTGGAACCGCCGATACACGCGGATGAACGCAGATAAGTTCAAGGGGCTTAACCATGAATAGGGGAAAGGTCTGGCGCACTTTGCCGGTGCCGGGTATGGCGCATGTTACAGCCGGGTGCGCGATGATGTATTTCAGGAAGAACTGTGCCCAGCTGTCGCAGTCGAAATCGGCCGCCCACGCCGGCAGCTCGCGGCCTTTGACTTTGGGGAACAACTCGCCTTGTGCGAACGGCCGGTTGATGATGACGGCAGTGCCAGATTCGGCCGCCACCGCCAGCAGGCGTTGCTCGGCCTCGCGCTCGGCCATCGAGTAATTGAACTGCACGAAATCGTAGTCGCGCGTTTTCAGGAGCTTCTCCAGATCGCGATATGCGCCCGAGTGGTAATGCGTGATGCCGAGGTAGCGTATGGTGCCTGCTTCTTTCCATTCGCGCAGCGTTTTGAGGTGGGTGGCGAGATCGAGCAGGTTGTGCACCTGCATCAAGTCGATACGGCGCGTGCGCATCAGGCGCAGTGAATCCTGCATTTGCCGGATGCCGGCTTCGCGCCCGCTGGTCCATACCTTGGTGGCGAGAAACAACGAATCGCGCAATCCCGTTGCCGCGGCAAGATCGCCGGTCACGGCCTCCGCGCGGCCGTACATCGGCGAGCTGTCGACCACGCTGGCGCCGCCGGCGACGAACGTGGTCAGCACCTCTTTCAGTTCTGCAAGTTCTGGCGCATTGGGAGCGACATCCAGCACGATGTAGGTGCCAAGACCAATCACCGGCAAGCGCTCGCCGCTTTTTGGAATGACGCGCTTGAGCAACTGGGACGCGGCAGGCTGCGCTGATAGTGAAGGCAGGGTCATGAGGGCGCTTGCACTGCCCGCTAACTTGAGCAGCGTGCGGCGTACAGGTTGCATGGGGATATATGCATCATGGTCAGGATTTGCGGGTTCGCGCCACGGATTTATTGCATCCGGCCGGTAATCATAAATTGAAACCGGCAGGCGCTGCTACAATCCTTTGCATGCCGAACGAAACAAGATTGCAGGGCTGGCTCTCCCGCGTGGTCGCGGTGCGGCCGGGCGAGGCGAGGGCGCTGTTGTGGTCGTTTGCCTATTTCTTCTGCCTGCTTGCGGGTTATTACGTGTTGCGCCCGGTGCGCGACGAAATGGGGCTCGCCAGCGGCATCAAGAATCTGCCCTGGCTGTTCACCGCGACGTTTTTCGTGATGCTCGCGGTGGTGCCGGTGTATGGCGCGCTGGTGGCGCGGTTGCCGCGCACGCGCTTTATCCCTTTGGTGTATCACTTCTTCGTCGCCAACATCGTCGTCTTCTGGGTGCTGCTGACGCAGGGTATCGCGCTTGGCACCACCGCTCAGGTCTTCTTTGTCTGGATCAGCGTATTTAATCTGTTCGCGGTGTCGGTGTTCTGGTCTTTCATGGCCGATCTTTACGGCGCGGAGCAGGGCAAGCGCCTGTTCGGGTTCATCGCTGCGGGCGGTTCGGCGGGCGCGCTGCTCGGTCCCATTCTGGCCGCGAGTCTCGCGGTGCCCATCGGCCGCGCGAATCTGCTCATCATTGCCGCGGTGCTGCTGGAGTGCGCGGTATTTTGTGCGATGCGCCTCGAAGCCGCCGCCGCTGTTTTCAAGGCGGCGTCTGTGTCCAATGCGGCGAAACTCGGAGCTGCGGGCGCGCAGACCGGACTTGGCGGGAGCTGGATCGCGGG
>JAIOOZ010000318.1 GCA_021414185.1 Betaproteobacteria bacterium | reverse complement strand
AACATCGAGGATTGCCTGCCGCATATCCGCTGCCCCATCCTGGCGATCCAGGGCGAGGACGACGAGTACGGCACCATGGCGCAGATCGAGGCGATTGCCGCGGGTGCCACGGCCGCGCCGGGTGTCGAACTGCTCAAGCTGGCCGATTGCCGGCATTCCGCGCACAAGGACCAGACCGTGGCCGTGATCGAGGCGATCAACCGCTTCGTGGAAAACCTCGATATCGCCGTCCCGCCAGCGCCGACTTTTTGATCTGGTCGCGTCACTGGTCATTGATGCAAATAAGAGTTTGGACCAGTGACGCACAAGTGCCCATTGGAGACAGCCGAGGAAAATGGAAGCAGACCTTCGTCAGGAACGCGGAGATCGGGACAGCGGACATTCGTTATGCGTTGGTACTATTCCTAATGGATTTCGGCGGTGCAGCGTAACCGGCCTGTAAGTGGCAATGACTGAGGGATATGATCCGTGCCGCGAGGCTAGCTGAAATCGGATTTCTGGTGGTGTGGTGACTTGGGTGCAATAGGGTCTGCAGTAGGAAGCAGGCGCGTGGTCACGGTAAGAGGTTAATTGTCGAGATCGACCTTGATTTCCTTGGGACGGCAAACCATGACCACGAGCAAGCGCAGCACTAAGTTGTCGGCCGTGGAATCGGTCGCAGGCGACCGCGACCCGATGAAGACGACACTCATCGCGCCCAAGGCGGCACAGGACTCAGCATCCGCTCGAGTTCGGCGAGGAACACCGCGACCTTGGGTGCGCGAACGCGGCTCGGCGTGTAGCAGGCGTAGATGTAGCGGCCGAAACTGACGACCGGCTCGAAATCGTCGAGCACGAGTTTCAGCGCGCCGGAGGCCAGGTCCGCACCGCAGATGTAGTGCGGCAATATCGCCAGGCCGTGGCCGTTGCGCACGGCGTCGTGCATGCAGACGATGTCGTTGAACTGGAACCTGCTGTGAACCGGGATGTCGGTTTCCTTGCCCTGCCTGTCCGCGAGGCGCCACGCGTTGGCGTCGGTGAGAAGGTAGCTGAAGCACTGATGGCCCTCCAGCTCCTTGGGTGTCCGAGGCTCTCCGTGCGCCTCGATGTAGGCTGGTGAGGCGCAAATCACCCGCTTCACGGCGATCAGCCGCCTGACCACGGCATCCTGCGGCGGATCCCGCGTCATCCGTATCGCCAGGTCGATGCGATCGTCGACCAGGTCGACGGTCTGATCGCCGAGAATCAGCTCGCACTCCAGGTCGGGGTAACGGGCGATGATGCCCGGTATCAGCGGCGCAACATACATGCGGCCGAAGGCGACGGTGGCGCTGACGCGCAGCATTCCGCGGGGTTCGTCGCCGAGGTTCCTGACGGCGACCTCGGTGGCATCGATGGACTCAAGGGTGCGCAGCGCATGCTGGTAGAAGACTTCGCCGGAAGGCGTCAGGTTGATCCTGCGCGTCGATCGCTCGAACAGGCGAACCCCGAAACGGCGCTCGAGTTCGCCGATCTGCTTGCTGACCTGTGCGCGGGTGCAGTCCAGGCGGCGCGATGCCCCGGCCATGCTGCCGGTTTCAACGACTTTGACGAAGGCCAGCCAACTGCTCAGCCAGGACATTTGTAAATGAAACGTTGACGGAATGGTGTCGATTATGGGCTTTTTGTATTTACTTTTGTTACCTATAGTGGGCGATATTGAATCCTGGCAGTGGCGATCAAGACATGTTCCGTTCAATCCGTAGTCCCGAGGTTCTGCTGACGACCCTTGCCGCGGCCGGGATCCTGATGGTCACCATGGGTGCCCGCCAGTCGCTGGGCCTGTTCGTGGCGCCGATCAACGAATCAACCGGCCTCGGCATCGTCACCATCAGCCTCGCGCTGGCGGTGGGCCAATTCACCTGGGGGGCCATGCAGCCCGTGGCCGGCGCGGTGGCCGACCGCTACGGTCCGCGCGCCGTGCTGATCGGCGGGCTGGTGGTATTGGCGATCGGCTGCGCGCTCACGCCCTTCATGACTTCCGGCATCGGCCTCATCGTGTCGCTCGGCCTGCTCTCCGCGATGGGCGCCGGCGCCGGGAGCTTTTCCGTGCTGATCGGAGCGGCAGCACAGCGCATGCCATTGGAAGCACGGGGCACCGCTTCCGGCGTCATCAATGCCGGCGGCTCGCTCGGTCAGTTCGTGTTCGCGCCCATCATGCAAAAACTGATCAGCAGCTTCGGCTGGATGGGGGCCATGTGGTCACTCGCGCTGCTGACGCTGACCGCGCTGCCGCTGGTCGGCAAGCTGACACAGCCGGGCGCCGCGCCGGCAAAGCATGCCGAAGTCGACACGGGTCTGAAGAACACCGTGGTCGGGGCGATGCAGGACCGCAGCTACCTGCTGCTGCACGCCGGCTTCTTCACCTGCGGCTTCCACATCGCCTTCCTGGTCACCCATCTTCCCGGCGAGGTGGCCCTCTGCGGGCTGCCGCCCAGCGTGGCCAGCTGGTCGCTGGCGATCATCGGGCTGGCCAACATCTTCGGCAGCCTGTATGCCGGTTCCTGCGTCGCCAAGTACCGCAGCAAGTATGTCTTGGCCTGGATGTATGCCTCGCGCGCCGTGCTTATCGTCGGCTACCTGCTGGCGCCGCGAACCGAATTGAACTACTACATTTTTGCTGCCGGACTCGGCTTCACCTGGCTGGCGACGGTACCGCCGACCGCGGCGATCGTCGGCAAGCTGTTCGGTGTGCGCTACCTGGCCACACTGTTCGGTTTGACCCTGCTGTCGCACCAGATCGGTGGTTTCCTCGGCGCCTATCTCGGCGGCTTGACCATCACGCGCTTCGGCGACTTCGGCTGGATGTGGTACGCCGATATCGTCCTTTCCCTGCTTGCCGCCCTGCTCAACCTGCCGATTCGCGAAGCCAGGATCGAGCGCCACATCGATACGGCGCACATGGCGCCGGTTGCAACGAAAGGAAGTGTCCCATGAGCAAACTGCGCCCGGAAATTTCGATCGAGATCCTCAACGAGCGCGGCAGCGAGTACCTGCCCGGCTTTCTTGGCGTCGAGATGATTGCTCTGTCGCAGGATTCCCTGCGCAGCAGGATGCCGGTCAGGAAGCTGCACTTCGCACCGAACGATTTCCTGCATGCCGCCAGCGTGGTGGCGCTGGCGGATACGACCTGCGGCTATGCCACGGTGGCCCACATGCCCGAAGGCGCACAATCGTTTACCACCATCGAGCTGAAGAGCAACCATCTCGGTACCGTCAAGGAAGGATCGATCGCCTGTGTAGCGAGCGCCCAGCATTTGGGTCGGAACACACAGGTGTGGGATGCCACGGTCACGGACGAGGCCACCGGGCGCAAGATCGCCCTGTTTCGCTGTACGCAGATGATCCTGTGGCCGAAATCGCCCTGACCGGATTGGCCGCCGCTGTGCTTAGCGCATCGCTTGGTGCACTACCAAAGCCGGATCAAGCGCGAAGGCGTTTGGTTTGATAGGTTCCCCAACCACTTTTCGTCAACGACGCCAGAAATGCCCAAAGTCCGCTTTCCCTGGGATGAGGGTCACCGCCTTCGGCGATTCGCTTCAACTGACGCGAATACCAAAGTATTTCCATGATTCCCATGCGATCAATGGCCTTTATGCCGGTAGAGATTCGGCGCACACGCTGCTTGCAATCGCGCCCCTCCAATAGCGCCATGGGTGCGTCGGGATCGATCGCCAGCAGGCGAGCCAGACCGACAACATCAAGTGCCCCGGTTTGTAGTGCTGCATTCATGCCGCCAAGGGTACGAAAGCCACCGGTCAGCATCAGCGGTACCTGAACTGTGGCTCGTATCTTTTCTGCGAACGCCATAAAGTATGCCTCTCGCACCGCGGTGGAGGACTGGCGCGGCTGTTGTACGACACCGCTCATCGCAGGTGCTTCATACGTGCCCCCGGATATCTCGATCAGGTCGATTCCTGCGTCGGCAAGCGCGCGGATGGTCGCCATGGATTCTTCTTCGGTAAATCCACCTTTCTGGAAGTCGGCTGAGTTGAGTTTGATACCGACCGGAAAGTCGTTGCCGACTTGCCGGCGTATCTCCGCATACACAGCCAGAACAAAGCGGCGCCGCTTTTCCGGGCTACCGCCCCATGCGTCAGTCCGCTGGTTGTGGTGCGGCGACAGAAACTGGCTGATTAGATAGCCGTGGGCTCCGTGAATCTGCACACCACTAAAGCCGGCTTTCTTGCAGATGGCCGCACTGCGCCCGAAGCGCTGAATGATCTCGTCAATTTCCGCCGTTGTGGCCTCACGGGGCGTTTCAAAAAAGGCCGCCATGTCGGCCCGGAACGGAATGGCTGACGGCGAAAGATTCGTGCTGTTCAGTCCCTTGGGCGATTGCTTGCCTGGATGATTCAGCTGAACCCAGATCGCCACCCCCTGTTCAGTGGCTGCTTTTGCCCACTGCTGCAAAATCACCAAATCCGATTCATCCTCGATCACCACATTGCCGGGCTCACCCAGCGCGCGCCGATCAATCATCACGTTGCCGGTAATGAGCATTCCGATGCCTGATTTAGCCCAGCGCCGGTAAAGCTCGACATGGCTTTGGGTCACATGGTTATCGTAGGTTCCAAGTACCTCGCTCATCGCGGCCTTGGCCAGGCGGTTGCGAAGCACGCTGCCATTGGGCAGTTGAAATGACTGGTTAAGGAGATTACTTTCGGGTGAGATAGGTTTTGTCATGATGGTTTTTGAACAGGTTGATTTAGCGGGGCCGGCAATTCGCTCGGGCGGAATATGCGATAGGTGCTGGCGAAGTGCAGCGTCAAGCGATGCGCAATTGTTTGCGGATTTCTGCATCCAGAAGGCTGGCCGGCAATAGCGTATGCATCAAGCGCAGGCGTGCTGCTGCTGTTCCTGATGTGTATCGCGTTTTGGGGCTGGCTGCTCTTGCGGCCTTCAGGACTGTGTCGGCGACCACATCGGGCTCCTCGGCAACATCCAGCATTTCTTTGAGGCGCTTATCCATGGTGGTCCGAACGTCCCGGTAGGCGTCCAGTTTGGCATCCGCATCACGAGAGTTGGCGTCTATCGCTGTCTTCATGAATGCAGGCTCAATAACCGAGACGCGGATACCCATATTTCGAAGTTCATGGTCGAGGGATTCAGAGTAGCCCTCGATGGCATGTTTGGTTGCAGCATAGAGCGCCATGTAGGGCATGGCCATAAAGCCCAGGACTGAGCCGATGTTGACGATGCGGCCGCTCCCTTGCTGGCGCATGTAAGGGACGACGGCCACGGTCATCCGCACCATCCCGAAAAAGTTCGTATCGAAGATGTCCTGAGCTTGTTGAATGGAGCTTTCTTCCGCACCACCGACCGCGACGTTGAAGCCGGCGTTATTCACCAGCAGGTCAAGTCGCCCCACGCGCCGGATGACTTCAGCGACGACGGCTTTGACGGATGCGTCACTGGTCACATCCAGAGGCAGCATCTCAAACGAAGCTCGTGATGCCGATACTCCTCGTCGGCTGGTGCCAAATACCTTGTAGCCCGCTTTGGCCAGTCGTAGGGCCACGGCTTCACCGATGCCTGAAGATGCACCTGTTACCAAGGCAACCGCCTGATCATTTTTCTTCATCATTCAAATCTCCGTTGGGAAGTGTTAGTATCAATCCGATACGAACAATACTATCAATTTGAAAGTAAGTCACTATCTTTTTAGTATGGACAGCGAAAAAACTCTTGAAGAAACCTGCCCGATCGCACGGAGCCTGGCCTTTGCGGGCGACGCGTGGAGTTTGTTGATCCTGCGCGACGCCCATGCGGGTCTCACGCGTTTCGACCAATTCCGAAAAAGTCTGGGTATCGCGCCGACGATCCTGACGCGGCGGCTGGCTGCTTTAACGGAGGAGGGATTGCTGGAGAAGCGACGCTACTCGGAGCACCCGCCACGTGAAGAGTATCTATTGACCGCGGCCGGGCAGGATTTTCTGCCAGTACTTTTCATCATTGGCGCATGGGGGCGCAAACACCGGGGTGGCGGGAAATTGGTCCGCTTTCTGGATGCTGAAACCGGTACGGAAATCAAGGCGGTGGCAGTGGATGAGGTCACCGGGGCTAGGATTGGAACTCGCCCGATACGTATTGTTACGCCGGATGAAAGCTGACGTGGCCAAGTGCACGTCTGTCGCGCGACCGGCTGCAAATGGCCGGGGTTTGCCTTACGGCGAATCTAGCCCAACGGCAACAACGCTGCACGCCCGCCGGTCCGACAGAAAAGCTGGGCACGATCGGATCAATGACCGCTTCGGAGCGAGCGGGAAAACAAATGGCCGCAATGGAGAGAATTTCTGAGCGGCAGGTCGTGGCCGAACTGAGCCAGTCAATAAGGACCAACACGGTATGCCCTCTGACCGGATTCATCGCCGTCCCGCCATCCGCAGTGGGGAGGAGAGCGTTTTCTGCTCGACCGCCCTGCTGCGCAGAGGCTTCATCAGCGCCGACTTCCTAGCTTGAGAAAAGCTCCACGAACTGCTGCCGCAGCCAGCGGTTGCCCTTGTCGTCGTGGAAGCGCTCCTGCCAGCACTGCTTGATGTCGAACGCCGGAATCGTGATCGGCATTGCCAGCAGCTTGACCTCGTTGTGCTGCGACAACTGGCTGCCGACGCTGTGCGGCACGATGGCGACCAGGTCGGTGGTGGCGACGATGCTGGCCAGCACCAGGAAGTTCTGCATGCGCAGAGCGATGCGCTGTTCCAGGCCGTGCTCGATCAGCGTGCGCTCGATGATGCCGTGGCCCCAGCCACCCGGCGTGACGATGGCGTGCGACGCCGCGGCGAACTGGCGCGCCGTGATGCGCTCGCCGATCGACGGGTGATCCTTGCGCACCATGCAGACATAGCGGTCGCGGAACAGGCGCTGGACATAGAAGCCGGCGCGGAAGTCGGGCAGGTTGCCGATGGCCAGGTCGACCTCGCCGTTCCGCAGCGCATCCTCGGCCGCCTCGGGCGGCATCGGCAGGGTGCGGATGTGCACGCCGGGGGCGATGCGGTTGAGGCGGGCCAGCAGTCGCGGCAGGAAGAAGGCCTCGCCGAGGTCGGTAAGAAAGATCGCGAAGCTGCGCGGCGAGGTGGCGGGGTCGAATTCCTGGCTCGCGCCCAGCGCGATGCGGATGCCGGTCAGTGCCTGGCGTATCGGATCGGCAATGCCCTGGGCATAGGGCGTCGGCACCATTGCATTGCCGAGGCGGACGAACAGGCGGTCGCCGGTGGCCTTGCGCATGCGCGCCAAGGCGTTGCTCACGGCCGGTTGCGACAGGTCCAGCCGGCCGGCGGCGCGGCTGATCGAGCGCTCGGCGAGCACTGCATCGAAGACAGTGAGCAGGTTGAGGTCGAAGTCTAAGATATTCATGAAATGAATGGGATGTATTGACGGTATTCGCTATAAGTAGATAACTTTTTGCTCTAGAGTGCAAGTCGCGATGGGTGTCCTGTCGCCACAGACCGGGTTACCCGGCGAAAACGAGGAGGAGAAACATGCTCGAAGGCTGCGTGCCCTGGTCCGCCGACGCGGCGGCCCGCTACCGCCAGCGGGGCTGGTGGGAAGGCATCACGATTCCGCAACTGCTGGAGCGCAGTGCCGCGCGCCATCCGGATAAAACCGCATTGGTCAGCGGTGATCTGCGCCTGAGCTACGCCGACCTGGTTGCCGGTTCGCGGCGACTGGCCTGCGGTTTCCTCGACGCCGGCATCAAGGCCCTCGATCGCGTGGTGCTGCAACTGCCCAATGGTCCCGAATTCGTGCTGGCCTATTTCGCCCTGACACGCATCGGCGCGATCCCGGTGATGGCTTTGCGGGCGCATCGCCACAGCGAGGTTCGCCACTTCCTCAAGGCCTCGGGTGCCGCGGCCTACGTGATCCCCGATCGCATCGGCAACTTCGATTACCGCGAGATGGCGCGCGAAGTCCAGCCCGATGCACCGGCCCTGCGCCTTGTGTTTGTCGCCGGCGAACCCGGCCCCGGGCAACTGGGTCTGCACGCGATGATCGCTGCGCCGCTGTCGGACGCTGCCGTCGCCGCGGCGCTGGTCGGGCATGACCCCGACCCCGCCGAAATCACCACCATGCTGCTTTCCGGCGGCACGACCTCGCTGTCGAAACTGATCCCGCGCACCCACGAGGACTACGTGCTGAATGCCCGCCTCTGCGGCCGTGCCGGCGGCTTCGACGAGAACACCGTGTTCATGGCCATCCTGCCGCTCGGACACAACTACAACCTGGCCTCGCCCGGCATGCTCGGCTGTTTCTACTACGGCGGCACGGTGGTGCTGGCGCCTTCGGGCGATGCGGCCGAGGTGTTCTCGCTGGTGCAGCGCGAAAAGGTCAGCATGATCGCCGCCGTGGTGCCCTTGATCTCCAACTGGCTGAATTCCCCCGTGCCCGACGACTACGATTTGTCGTCGCTGAAGGTGATCCAGAATGGCGGCGCGCGCCTGGCGCCGGAACTGCGCGGGCGGATGCGCGAACGATTCGGCTGCATCGCCCAGGAAATTTACGGCACCGCCGAAGGCCTGATCAACATGGTGCCGCTGGATGCCCCGGTAGAGATGTTGCTCAACAGTTCCGGCGTGCCTGTGTGCGAGGACGACGAGATCAAGGTGCTCGACGACGACGGCAACGAAGTGCCCGACGGCGAACCCGGCGAACTGGTCACCCGCGGACCCTATACGATCCAAGGCTACTACAACGCGCCGGAAAAGCAGGCCGAGGCCTTCACGCCGGACGGCTTCTACCGCATGGGCGACATCGTGCGCAAACAGGGCCGTCACGTATTCACCGAAGGACGGCGCAAGGACCTGATCAACCGCGGCGGCGAAAAGATCAGCTGCGAGGAAGTCGAGAACCTGATCTTCGGCCATCCCAAGGTCAAGGCCGTGACGCTGGTGGCAATGCCCGATCCGGTGTTCGGTGAAAAGGCTTGCGCCTTCGTCATCGCGAAGGACGGTGAAACCCTGGAGTTCGGTGAACTGATCGCCTTCCTGCGCGCGCAGAAGATCGCCAGCTTCAAACTGCCGGAACGGCTGGAAGTGGTCAGCCAGTTTCCGCTCAGCCCGGTGGGCAAGGTCCTCAAGCGGCAACTGCGTGAAATGATCGCGGCCAGGATCGAGGACGAAAAGGTGGGCGCCCGGGCATGAAAATACGCATCATCGGCGGCGGACCCGCCGGCCTGTATTTCGCGTCGCTGATGAAGCGCGAGGACCCGGCGCACGACGTCGTCGTCTTCGAGCGCGGATCGCGCGACGCGACCTGGGGCTTCGGCGTGGTCTTCTCCGACCGCGCGCTGGAGTTCCTGCGCGCCGACGACGAGGCCACGTACCAGTTGCTCACGCCGCTGATGGAGACCTGGCCCAACCTCACCATCGTGCACAACGACACCCGCATCCCCATCGCCGGCAACGGCTTTGCCGCCATCGGGCGCCTGGAACTGCTGAGCCGGCTATATGCCCAGGCCGAGTCGCTGGGCGTCAGGATCGAATTCGACAGCGAACCGTCCTCGCTGGACGATGCCGCGCGGCTGGGCGGGGCCGATCTGGTGGTCGCCGCCAACGGCGCCTTTTCCTGGGTACGCAACGAGAACGAGGACAAGTTCGGCACCGAAACCGACCTGCGCAGCAACCGCTTCATCTGGTACGGCACCAGCAAGGTCTTCGACAGCCTGTCGCTGACTTTCCGCAACACCGAACATGGCGTCTTCTGTGCCCATCACTACCGCTACAGCCCGCGCATGAGCACCTTCCTGGTCGAGGTCACCGATGCCACCTGGCGCCGCGCCGGTTTCGCGGACATGAGCGAGGAGGAGACGATCCGCCATTGCGAGCAGGTGTTTGCAAAGGACCTCGACGGCCAGCCGATACTTTCCAACAAATCCTTCTGGCGCCAGTTTCCCGCGATCTCGAACCGGCAGTGGAGCTTCGGCAATGTGGTGCTGATGGGCGACGCGCTGCGCACGGCGCACTTCTCGATCGGCTCCGGCACCCGCCTGGCCATGGAGGACGCCATTGCCCTGTGGAAGGCGCTGCGCGATGCGGGCAGCCTGGCGAAGGCCCTGGCGCTCTACCGGGAGCGCCGCCTGCCGCCGATGCAGAAGATCCTCGACGCGGCCAATGTCAGCATCCGCTGGTACGAGGAGATGGACGAGTTGATGGCCCTGCCGGCCGTCGATTTCGCCTACAGCTACATGACGCGCACCGGCCGGGTCAGCCATGCCGAGGTGCGTCGGCGCGATCCCGCACTCGCCGCAGCCTACGAGAAAAATCATGCGGATCTGCGGGCGGATTGATGACCCGCTTGCCGCAGCCATCAACCCGTGAGGACAATATTTCCAATGACTTATGTTCTTGAACCGGAAGCACCCGTAAGCGTACCGGTGGCGGCAAGCGACGCGCGCTTTCCCGTGCGCCGAATCTACTGTGTCGGGCGCAACTATGCGGCGCATGCCAGGGAGATGGGCTTTGATCCGTCGCGCGAGCCGCCCTTCTTTTTCTGCAAACCGGCAGATGCCATCGTGGCGGTTGCCCACGGTCAGGTCGTGGAGGTGTCCTACCCCTCGCAAACCAGCGAGTTCCATCACGAGATCGAACTGGTGGTTGCGATCGGCAGGGCGGGGCGTGACATTCCGGTCGAGAGCGCCAACGAACATGTCTGGGGCTACGCCGTTGGCCTCGACATGACCCGTCGTGACCTGCAGCTCAAACTGCGCGACAAGGGCCGCCCCTGGGAACTGGGCAAGGCCTTCGATCAATCGGCACCGATCGGCCCGCTGGTGCCGGCATCGCGAATCGGCCACCCGACCGCGGGCGCAATCTGGGTCCGGGTCGATGACCAGGATCGCCAGCGCAGCGACATCGCGAAGCTGATCTGGTCGGTGCCGGAGGTCATTGCCAATCTCTCGACCTACTTCGAGCTGCGACCGGGCGATCTGATCTTTACCGGGACTCCCGAAGGGGTCGGCAGCGTGCAGGTCGGCCAAACGATGCTGGGCGGGATCGACGGTCTGGGCGAACTGTCCGTCAGGGTGATCTGAAAAGGGGAAACGCAATGAGCAATCAACTCGGGCGGGTCGAAGACCTGCCGGCCGACTACTACCAGAGCCTGGTGTCGATGAATACCCTGCCGCTTTGGCCCGCGCTGCGTTCGGTGCTGCCGTACGACATTCCGGCCCGGCGCACGCAGCCCGTCATGTGGCGCTACTCTGACATTCGTCCCAATCTGTTACGTGCCGGCGAACTGGCTCCCATCGAGAAGGCGGAACGCCGCGTACTGGTGCTGTGCAATCCCGGGCTCGGTTTGCAGAACATGCAGGCCACTGCATCCATCTATATCGGCATGCAACTCATCCTGCCCGGCGAAACGGCGCCGAACCACAGGCACACGCCATCGGCTGTCCGCTTCGTTATCGAAGGGCAGGGCGGGTTTACCGTGGTATCGGGCGAGAAACTGCCGATGGAGAAAGGCGACCTGATTCTCACACCGCCTGGCTTGTGGCACGAGCATGGTCACGCGGGCAAGGGGCCGGTGATATGGCTCGATGCGCTGGACCTGCCTTTGATCTACGGCATCGACGCTTCCTACTGCATCGAGGGCAAGTCGCAGGCCGTGGACCAGGCGCAGGGCAAATGCAACGCTGAGTTCCGCCAGGGCGGAGTCATTCCCTACCGTTCCCTGGATTCGAGTTCGACGCCCTATCCCCTGCTGCGTTTTCCGTGGCGCGAGGTCAGGCAATCGCTGCTTGCACTGGCCGGCGTGACGGCGAAAGGGGAACTGGTCCACCTCGCCTATGTGAACCCGGAAACCGGCCGGGAGTGCCTGCCGACCCTGGGCTTCTCGGCAATCATGTTGCGTCCCGGCGAGGAAACGCGCTTGCGGAAGCGTTCGGCATCCGCTGTTATCCACGGTGTTGAAGGCGCCGGGATTGCCACGATCGATCATGTGGCACACGCATTTGGCGAGGCCGACACGATCGCCGTGCCGACCCATGCGGAGGTCGTGCTGAGCAATGCTTCGGGGAAGGAGCCTGCCTGCCTGTTCATGGTCGACGACGCTCCATTGCATCGAAAACTCGGCATTTATGAGGTGTTCGATTGAGGCGGCAGCCTTCGGTGAAATACCGCTGCCGGGCGGTCAAAACGCGAATGGATTTGCTTGACTGGCAGATGCTTTGGCCTTAATGTATACAGTATCCAATAGCTGCCAAAAATTTACGTCGGCGCACGCCGATTGCAGAACCACAGGAGGAATGACACGTGACCAAACCAGGCGAAGCCAAGCTCAATCATCTGTTCCAGCCGGGAAAAATCGGCAGGTTCGAGGTCAAGAACCGCATCAAGTACGGCGCCTGCTGCGTCTCGAACTACAACGGTCGCGACGGCACCATCACGCCGCGCGAGCTGGCGCGGGTGCGCGTCATCGCCGGCACCGGCTGCGGCCTGATCACCAACCAGGGGGCTTACCCCGATGCGCTGGGCGAGGGCAAATCCTACTTCCGCCAGATCGCGATCCACGACGACAAGTTCCTGCCGCAGTTCGAGATGATTGCGCGCTACATCCATGATGCCGGCGCCATGGCCATGCAGCAGATCCTGCATGCCGGGCGCTATGGCGGCATCGACCTCGGCTACTGCGTTCAGCCTTCGGTGGTGCCGCAGACACTGCCGCACTTCCGTCCGCCGCGCGAACTGACCAAGGAGCAGATCAAGGTCGTCATCGCCCAGCACGCCGACGCCGCCAAGCGCGCAATCCGCGCCGGCTTCGACGGCACCGAGATCACCAGCTTCATGGGCTACCTGCTGGCCAACTTCAATTCCCCGTTTACCAACCAGCGCACCGACGAATACGGCGGCTCGGTGGAGAACCGCGGCCGCTTCATGCGCGAACTGATCGACGCGATCAAGCAGGCCACCCCGGACAATCCCCTCTCGGTGCGGCTGAACGGCGCCGAGCTGATGGACAAGTGGGGCGGCAACACCCAGGACGAGTCGTTCGAACTGATGCAGCAGGCCGTCGATTGCGGCGTGGACATGATCTCGGTCACGGTCGGCTGGCAGGAAGCCCCGGAATCCTCCTTCGGCCGTGACGTCGAGCCGGGCTACTGGAACTTCCTCTCCGAAAGGGCGAAGAAGATGTTCCCCAATGTGCTGGTCGCCTTCGGCAACCGCCTGCCCGATCCCGCCATGGCCAACGACTGCGTGAAGAACGAGGTGTTCGACTACTGGGAAGTCTGCCGTCCGCTGCTGGCGGACCCGGAGATGATCCACAAGGCGGCCGAGGACCGCATGGAGGAAGTCCGCCCCTGCATCGGCTCGCTCAACTGCCTGTCGCGCCTGTTCCGCGACCTGCCCTACACCTGCACGATGAACCCGATGCTCGGCCACGAGGTCGAGCCGGAATACCACGTCACCGAGGCGACCGAGAAGAAGCGCATCATGGTCATCGGCGCCGGACCGGCCGGTATGGAAGCGGCGATCACCGCCCGCAAGCGCGGCCATACGGTGACCGTGTTCGACAAGGCCGACAAGATGGGCGGCGCCCTCGCGGCCTATGCCGCCAACGACTTGGCACGCCCGGCCGACCTGCAAAGCGTGATCGACTACTACGGCGTGATGGCGAAAAAGCTCGGCGTCGAAGTGCGGCTCAACACCGAAGCCAACGCCAAGTTCATGCGCAGCGTACTGCACGAGTACGACGTCTGCATCGTCACCGCCGGTGCGCGCACCGACATGGCGGTGTTCCAGTACCTGGAAGGCGCCGAACTGCTGGTCGACGCGCTGGAAGTGGCGCACGGCCGCTTCAAGCCGGGCAAGCGCGTGGTGATGATCGGCGGCGGCATGATCGGCCTCACCATTTCCGAATTCCTCGCCAAGGCCGGCCACGAAGTCACCGTGGTCGAGAAGGAGAAGCGTATCGGCGGCGACATCATGCCGACCTTCAAGTGGCGCCATACCGCCTGGGTGGACGAACTCGGCATCCAGACCGTGACCCTGGCGCAACTGGTCAAGGTGACGAAGGAAGGCGCGACGGTGAAGACGGCCAAGGGTGAGGAAAAGTTCATCCCCTGCGACAGCGTGATCGTTTCCAGCCCGCGCAAGGCCAACCATGACCTGTTCCACGAGTTCCAGTGGATGATCGACGAGTTGCACGGCGGCGGCGACGCCACGGTGCCGCGCGGCCTCGATCAGGCGATCCAGGAGGGCTATCGCCTGGGTGTCAGGATATAGACGGCTCGCATTCAGCAGAGGAGGAAAGGCATGTCCTACAGCGCCCATGTCGATACCTTTACCCGTGACAACCTGCCGCCATTGGCCCAGCAGCCGGAGTTTCTTTTCGACCTGCCGGAACTGAAGTTTCCGGAGCGGCTGAACTGTTCCGCGCCGCTGCTCGACGACCACGTCGCGCAGGGGCGCGGCGGGCGTGTCTGCATCCAGGCGCCGAACGTCCGCTGGACCTATGCAGACCTGCAGGAGCGGGCCAACCGAATCGCCAATGTGCTGGTGAATGAGCTTGGCGTGGTGCCCGGCAACCGCGTGCTGCTGCGCGCGCCAAACAACCCGATGATGGCCGCCTGCTGGTTCGCCGTCATGAAAGTCGGCGCTGTCGCCACGGCGACCATGCCGCTCTTACGCGCCAAGGAGCTCAAGCACGTCATCAGCAAGGCCAAGGTCACGCATGCGCTTTGCGATTTGCGCCTGGCGGAAGAACTCAAGCTGGCCGCCGCCGAGTCGCCGGAACTCATGCACATCCGCTATTTCAACGACACATCCGCCGACGGACTCGAAGTGGCGATGGCCAGGCATTCCCCGGTTTTCACCAACGTCGACACGGCGCGCGACGACACCTGCATCCTCGCCTTCACATCCGGAACCACCGGCCAGCC
>JAIOOZ010000317.1 GCA_021414185.1 Betaproteobacteria bacterium | reverse complement strand
GCCGAACACTCCCGCCGTGCCGGTGATATGCCAGCCCACGTCGTAATGTGACGGATAAACCGCATTGCCGATGCGGCACTCGACTTCGACGCCGAGGATAAACGCGTGCAGAAAATCCGCGCCGCTCAGCGGCCGGTATTCTGCAAGAGCGAGCAATGCCGACGCCACCGGGCCGCTCGGGTGAATGACGGTCTTCAGATGCGTGTCGTCGAAATCGAACATATGCGAGCTGATGCCGTTCAGCAGCGCCGCATGCATGATGTCCAGCCGCTCGCCGCGTCCCAGCACACTTGCCTGCGCGGGGCCGGAGAACGCACTCAGCGCCGCCAGCGCGATATCGATGCCCTCATGGCGCGAAGCGCCAACCGCGCAGCCCAGCCAGTTCAACACCGAGCGTTTCGCCTCGTGTCTGACCTTTTCTGGAATGTCGGCAAAACGCGAATCGACGACGAACTGCGCCAGTAACTTGGTGACTTCCATTTATAAACTCCGTGACTAAACTTTTCACTGTCATTCCCGCGCAGGCGGGAATCCAGAAGACGTTTATCTGAACTAAATTCGCCCTGGACTCCCGCCTACGCGGGAGTGACGATCCTTTATTTCAGGCAGTAAGAAATCCCGTTAGGAGCGCAGGAACCGCTGCTCCCACGCTTCGACATCCGGCGAAGCCGGCGGCGTTGCGCGCGAGGCCGGGGAAAATCGCAATGCGAAACCCGAGCTGCTCGATTTCTGCCGCGGACAGCGCGCCCAGCTTGCCGCCGCCGTCGATATTGACGAGGCAGGGCCCTTCGACCGACTCGGTGATGCGCTTCATGTCTTCCAGTATCGTCGGGCTGGTCTTCAGCTCGACGAACAACACGTCGGCACCGGCCTTGCGAAACGCCTGCACACGCTTGATCGCGTCGTCGAGGCCATGTCCGGCCGCCGAATCGGTGCGTGCAATGATGATGAAATCGGGATCGCGGCGCGCGGCAACCGCCGCCTCTATCTTGCGCGCGGCCTCGACCATATCGATGACCGGGCGCGAGCCCGGCAGATGGCCACAGCGTTTGGGCGCAACCTGGTCTTCGATGTGGATGGCAGCCACCCCCGCCGCTTCGTATTCCTGCACGGTGTGGCGCACGTTGACGGCATTGCCATAACCGGTGTCGGCATCGCAGATCAACGGTATGTTCACGCACGACGCCGCGCGATGCGCGTGCTGCGTGAACAACGTGAGATCGACGAGCCCGACGTCGGGCCTGCCCAGCAACGAAGCCGAAACACCGTTGCCCGTCATGTAGACCGCTTCGCATCCCGCCTGCTCGACCAGGCGCGCGCCGTAGGCATCGTAAATTCCGGGGGCGACTATCAGCGGCCCGCTGGCAAGGCGCGCGCGCAGGCGCTGGCGCGGGGTTGCTGGTATTGCGCTCATCTTTCTATTCCCAGTTTCTTCTTGATCGATTCGAGTTCCAGAATGTCTTTCAGGAGCTGCGCTTTGAATTCGTCCGGCCCCATGAAGCCGTCGAGCTGGGTAACCTGCTCCAGATAAGCCTTCCACTCGGGCGTTTGCTGCGATTTCTGGATCGCCGCCACCAGGCGATCGAGCACGGGCTTCGGCAGACCCGGTTTGCCCATGATGCCGCGCCACTGGTAACGCACGATGTTCCAGCCGCGCTCCTTGTAAGTCGGCGCATCCGGGAAATCCGCAAGGCGCTTTTCCGACGACACGGCGAGCACGCGCACCTTGCCCGAAACGATAAACGGCTTGACGTTGCCCGGATTGGTCGCCGCGGCATCGACGTGGCCGCCGGCGACCGCGAGCAATGCCGGGCCGCCGCCCTTGTAGGCGATCCAGTTGACCTTGATCTTGGCGACTTCGGCGAAGGCTTCCCACGCGACGCGGTGCGAGCCCATCTGGAACGGCCCGCCGACGTTGAATTTGCCGGGATTCTGCCGCGCGTATTTAACGAACTCGTCTATGGTCTTGAACGGAATCGAGGCCGGCACGATGAGGCCGTACGGGTCGATCTGCGAGCGCGTGATCATCTGCAAATCGTCGGGCTTGAAATTCGCACTTGGTTCGCCGAACAACGAAGCCAGCGTCAGCGTATTCGCCGCAATCATGTAACCGTCGGCCGGCGCCTTGAGCAACTGGTTGATCATGATGATGCCGTCGGCGCCGGTGCGGTTCTCGACGATCACGTTCTGCCCCAGTTCGCGGGTCAGCAGCCGCGCCATCATGCGCGCGAAGAGATCGACCGGCGAGCCGGCTTCCGACCAGCACAGGAGCGTAATTGGACGCGTCGGGTAATCCTGCGCAACGGCCGCGAACGGCAGCGCTGCAAGGGCAAGCAATGCGCAGGTGATGGCGCGAAACTTCGCGCCGGGATTGAGTAGTCGCATGGTTACGCCGCCGCTTTGACTTCGAAGTGATAACGCCCAATCTTCGCGTCGTCGAGCACGACACCGAGCCCGGGGCCCGTCGGCAGCGCAATGCTGCCTGAAGTGAGATCAAGTTTGTTGGTGACGATATCGTCCGACGTTTTCAGCGGGCCTACGCATTCGAGACCGTCGATCACGTTGTTCGAAGTCGCTGCGCACATGATTTCAGCCATGGTGTTGATACCGAGCCCGAAACCGTGGCCGACAACACAGCGTATGCCGGCGGCTTCGGCGGTCGCGATCATGCGCCGCGTGTTGATAAAGCCGCCCTGCTTCATCACCTTGACCTTGACGATGTCGGC
>JAIOOZ010000295.1 GCA_021414185.1 Betaproteobacteria bacterium | reverse complement strand
AGATCGGCCTGATAAGTATCGTGCGGATAATGGAAGGGCACCGGGCCGTCGGGCGCGCCGTCCAGAAACTGGCGCACGAAAGGGTCGGGCGAAACTTTCATGTCGGCAGCCGGCCCGGACGCCGCCACCACGCCATCCGAGATCAGATATAAATAATCGATGACCCGCATCGATTCCGCGGCGTCGTACGACACCACGATGGACGTCGCGCCCAGCGCGTCGTTCAGGCGGCGTATCAGGTTGCCGACGACGCTGCAGGATATGGGGTCGAGACCGGCAAACGGCTCGTCGTACATGATCAGCATGGGGTCGAGCGCAATCGCGCGCGCGAGCCCGATCCGCCGCGCCATGCCGCCCGACAGTTCCGCCGGCATCAGTTGCTCAGCACCGCGCAGGCCCACCGCCGCGAGTTTGAGCAAAACGAGATCGCGGATCATGCTTTCGGGCAGATCGGTGTGCTCGCGCATCTGGAACGCGATGTTCTCGTATACCGAGAGGTCGGTGAAGAGGCCGCCAGCCTGGAACTGCATGCCCATTTTGCGCCGCAGTTGATACAGTTCGTCGCGGCTCAATTCGTGCACGACGTGGCCGTCGACTTTGACGTAACCGCCGGCCGGCACCAGTTGGCCGCCGATCAGCCGCATCAGCGTCGACTTGCCGCACCCGCTGGCGCCCATGATGCCGACGACTTTGCCGCGCGGGATGGTCAGGTTGATGTCTTTCAGCAACGGCCGGTCGCCGTACGCAAAACTCAGCTTGCTGATTTCAACGATGTGTTCGGCTGGCATGGGGCGTCAGATTAAGCGCACAGGTAAAGTCTATGCGCCCAGTTTAACATGCGGCACCCGTGCTGCCGCCGGCGAAAATTAGGGCCGGGAGGCGAGCGCGCTGAAATCGAATTCGCCGCGCTCGTCGAACGGCACGCGCGTGCCGGACGCAATGCTCAGGCTGCCCCTGATGCGGTACTTGAACACCGGCTTCTCACCCTGCCGCAGGCGCCCGAATTGCCGCAGCAATCCGCCCAGCGTGCTGACCGCCTCGACCTGCATGAAGCCGGAGCCGTAACGCGGCACCAGGACCGTCTGGTTGCCGACGCCCCTGGCGAATGGCTGATCGTTGACCTCGAGGTCGAACGCGATGCCGTCGACCTTGAACTCATCGGGATTGGGATTCTGGATGCGCAAGCGCAAATCGAACTGCTGTTCGAAAATGCCGGCATTGGCGATGCCGAAATCGGACAGCGTCACCGACGGCGGCTGTGCGCCGGGCGGCAGGCCCGCGCATCCCGTCAATGCCGCGGCAACCGCCAATACCGCGGCTGCGATCAAGGGAAATCCGGTGTTTCCGCGAGTCCAGTAGCTCATCGTCGCTCCTTTTCGGCGAGCGCGCCCACCATCAGCGCGTCAGCAGCCATAACGCGCACGGCAGCCAAAAGGCATACATGGATTTTGCGCGCGTCCACAGATATGGCTTAATACGCACTTCCTCATTTTCGGGCAACTTCATGGCCCCGCACCGCACCTACCGCTATTATGACTTCGTGATGGTGGCTTTCGTCACCGTGCTGGTGTGCTCCAACCTGATCGGTCCGGCAAAAATAGCGCAGGTCGACTGGCCGCTGATCGGCACGCTGACGTTCGGCGCCGGCGTGCTGTTTTTTCCGATTTCGTACGTGTTCGGCGACATCCTGACCGAAGTCTACGGCTACGCGCGCTCACGGCGCGTGATCTGGACCGGCTTCGCGGCGCTCGCATTCGCCGCTTTCATGGCGTGGATCATCGTCGCGCTGCCGCCGGCGCCGTTCTGGAACAACCAGGGCGCCTATGAAATAGCATTCGGCTCAACCTGGCGCATTGCGCTGGCCTCGCTGATTGCGTTCGTGTGCGGCGAATTCGTCAATTCGTACGTACTCGCCAAAATGAAAATCCGCACTGCCGGGCGCTGGCTGTGGATGCGCACCATCGGCTCGACGATATTCGGCGAAGGCGTAGATTCGCTGCTGTTCTACCCGCTCGCGTTTTACAACAGTGGAATTATTCCCAACGAAAAATTGCCGCTGGTAATGATGTCGCAGTTCGTCTTCAAGGTCGGCGTCGAGATTCTCTTTACACCGATGACGTACAAGATCGTCGGCTGGCTGAAGCGCGCCGAGAATGAGGACTACTACGACCGCAACACCGATTTCAATCCTTTCACGCTGAAAACCTGACGCGCGCGCGGACCCGGCGGTGGCGATACGTTACAATCGCCGCTTCCAGGTAACATCGCAATATGACTTCGGCTACTCTCAAAAACTGGCGCACGCCGGCCATCATCCTGATCTGCGGCGGCATGGCGCTCACCATCGCGCTCGGCACGCGTCACACTTTCGGCCTCTTTTTGCAGCCGATGAGCGCCGACCTCGGCTGGGGGCGGCAGACTTTCTCGTTCGCGATCGCGATCCAGAACCTCGTCTACGGACTCGCGCAGCCCATTACCGGGATGATCGCGGACAAATACGGTGCCGGCCGCGTGATGGCATCGGGCGCGGTCTTCTATGCAATCGGCCTGCTGTTGATGGCGTTTTCCACCAGCGGCCTCGAATTCGGCTTGAGCGCCGGCATCGTGGTCGGCATCGCGCTGTCATGCAGCGGCTTCAGCATCGTCTACGGCGTAATCGGCCGCGCCTTCCCGCCGGAAAAGCGCAGCGTGGCGCTGGGCATTACCGGCGCCGCCGGTTCGTTCGGCCAGTTCGTGATGCTGCCCTACGGCCAGACGCTCATCAGCAATATCGGCTGGCACTCCGCGATGATCACGCTCGCGCTCACGATCCTTTTGATCCTGCCGCTGTCGGCCGCGCTGGTTGAAAAACGCACGGCGCCTGCGCCCGGACAATTCAAGCAGTCGATACCGGAAGCGCTGCGCGAAGCGCTGGGCCACGGCGGCTACTGGCTGCTGTGCATCGCCTATACCGTGTGCGGTTTCCAGCTGATGTTCATCTCCATCCACTTTCCGGCCTATATGGTCGATCAGCACATGTCGCCGGAGACCGGCATGGTTGCGCTGGCGATGATCGGGCTCTTCAATATATTCGGCAGTTACTTTTGGGGCTGGCTGGGCGGGCGTTATACCAAGAAGTATTTGCTGAGCATTCTCTACTTCACGCGCGCCGTCGGCATCGCGATATTCATCACGCTGCCGATTTCGCCATTGACTGTCTATACGTTCGGCGCGGTGATCGGCTTTTTGTGGCTGGGCACGGTGCCGCTCACCAGCGGACTGATCGCGCAGATTTTCGGCGTGCGCTATTTGTCGACGCTGTCCGGCATCGCCTTCCTGTTTCACCAGATCGGCAGCTTCTTCGGCGTCGGCATCGCGGGTTATCTGTTCGACGCGACCGGCTCGTACCGCCTGATGTGGATTCTGACCATCGGCATGGGGGTACTGGCTGCCATCCTCAACTTCCCGATCGACGACCGCCAGATCGCGCGCAAGAATCCGGCGCCGGCTACAGTCTGAGCGCGGCGATCCCGCACACCACCAGCACGGCGCCGACTATCCGCAGCGCGCCGAAACTTTCGCGCAGGAACGCCGCGCCTATCAGCGCCGCGAATATCACCGAAGTCTCGCGCAGCGCGGAGACCGCCGCTATCGGCGCTCGCGTCATCGCCCACAGCACGATGCCGTACGCGCACACCGTAAGCAGGCCGCCGAAGGTGCATGCCAGCCAACGCTTCTGGAAATGTTGCCAAACGCCGCCGCCGTGGCGCGCGACCGCAATCGCGAGTATCGGCAAAGGATCGAGCAGAAACAACCACAGGCAATAGCTGAGCGGATTCGCCGACAGCCGCGTGCCGAACCCGTCAACGAGCGTATAGGCGGCGATGATTGCTGCATTGGCGAGCGCGAACGACGAGCTCTTCAGAAAATCTTTTTTGTTTCCCGCACCCAGCCAGAAGGGCAGCAGGATGCCGGTGCTGATCAATGCCACGCCTGCCCACATCGAGACAGTCAGGTGGTCGTTGAGCAGGATGACGCCGAACAACGCAACCAGCAGCGGCGCGACGCCGCGCATCAATGGATAGGCGTGCGACAGGTCGGCCCTGTTATAGGCACCCACCAGCGCCATGAAATACAGGAAGTGGAGCAGTAACGAAGCCGCCAGCCACGGCCACGCCTCGCGTTCCGGGACCGGCAAAAAAGGCAGCACCAGCGCGCACGCGGCACCACCCGCCACC
>JAIOOZ010000316.1 GCA_021414185.1 Betaproteobacteria bacterium | reverse complement strand
GGCGTTGACGATCAATCCGCATCTCTATAGCAATCCCGGTTACGACACGCTGCGCGATTTCGCCGCGGTTTCGGAAGCGACCGAGATGGCGTTCATCCTCGTCGTGCACCCGTCGTTGCCGGCGAAGACCATGAAGGAACTTACCGCGCTGGCAAGACAAAATCCCGGCAAGCTGACCTTTGCGTCGAGCTCTTCGGGGCCGCAGATGGCGGGCGAACTCTACCGGCTCGCCACCAAGACCGACATGCTCCACATTCCCTACAAAGGCGGCGGGCCTGCCACCATCGACCTGCTCGCGGGCCACGTCACCATCATGTTCTCCAATCCGACGGCGACCGTGCCGCACGTCAAGGCCGGCAAGCTGCGCGCCTTGGGCGTCATGAACGACAAGCGCAACGACGCGCTGCCCGACGTGCCGACCGCCATCGAGGCCGGTTATCCGGAGCTCGGCAAGATCATCGAGTGGTACGGCATCGTGGTGCCCGTCGCGACGCCCGCCGCGCTGGTCACCCGCCTGAATACCGACGTCGTGCGCGCGTTGAAATCCCCCGAGGTGACGCAGCGCCTGCAATCGATAGGCCAGACCGTCGCCACCAGCACGCCGGAAGCATTTGCAACGTTGATCCGCTCCGAGTACGAGCGCTGGGGCAAGGTCGTCAAGGCGTCCGGCGCTAAAGCGGATTGAAAAGCAGGATTGAGGATTGAGGATTAAGGATTGACGATGACGTTTAAAAGCGAACTGGGGACGCTGGCGGCAATCGGGGCATTACTCGCGGGCACGGCGGTGGCGGCGGATTTTCCGAACCGGCCGATCCGGCTGATCGTGCCGCAGGCGCCGGGCAGCGCGTCCGATACCGTCGCGCGGCTGGTCGGCGCGGAACTTGTGCAGCAATTGAAGCAGCAGGTAGTGGTCGACAACCGTCCCGGCGGCGCGCTGATGATAGGCATGGAACTGGTCGCGCGCTCAGTCCCTGACGGTTACACCATAGGTTATGCGCCGATAGGCGCGCTGGCGATCGGTCCCAATATCGTGCGCGGACTCACGTTTAGCGTACTGAAAGACCTGCAGCCTATCGCGCATACGACTACCGGCAGCATGTTGCTTGCGGCGTCACCGGCGACCCCGTTCAAAACGGTGCGCGATGTCATTGATTACGCCAAACAGTATCCAGACAAGCTATCCAACGCGTCGTCGGGCAACGGCACGCCGGGCCACGTCGGCTTCGAGTTGTTCAAATTCATGACCGCTACCCGCATAGTGCACGTGCCGTACAAAGGCGGCGCTGCCGGCACCATCGATCTCATCTCGGGCCAGGTGCAATTGATGATGGAGAGTTCGAATTCGATGACGCCGCACGTCAAGTCAGGCAAGGTGCGCGGCCTCGCGGTGAGCAGTCCGACGCGCTCGCCCGCGTTTCCGGACTTGCCGACCATCGCCGAAGCCGGT
>JAIOOZ010000315.1 GCA_021414185.1 Betaproteobacteria bacterium | reverse complement strand
CAACAAAGCACAATCGACTTTGGCCTTGGAGACATCCAGGCCGAGATACGTCATCATCACCGAGTCCATAGAGATCAACCTTGTCAATGCGGGCTAACGGATATAACCGTGCCCAAGATACCGTTCGATCTTGCCGTTATGGATTGGCGACCCGGCGCCGATCTACGCTACGGGTTTTACCCAAGGGTGGGCACGGCATCCGGATCGCCGACTTGTATGCCTACAAGTCAACCGTATATCGGTCACGGATACAATACAAGGGTGCGCAACCTGCGTTTATTGACAGGATTGGAAGCCGCCTCTGGCCCAATACCACGTAACCTTTGGGGTCAGACCCCGGTGAAACAAAGGTTCTATAGAACAATCGCGCGGCTACTACAGCAATCTGATTCGATGCTTCTTTCGCCGGGGTCTGACCCCAAAGGTTTTCACCGTCGCGAATCGCTTTCCGGTAGACTTTGACTGACTCAAAAACCGTAACCATGCGGCGGCGCGGCCGAGTGAAAATGACCGATACCTACAGACTGCATCGACTGCATCTACTGGTTGCGTTGGTCGCGGCAGCGGCGCCGGCTGCCGCAGCGGGCGCGGCCTACCCCGATAAGCCGATACGGCTGGTGGTGCCCTTTCCCCCGGGCGGCGGCGCCGATACTCTCGCACGCGTGGTAGCCCACAAACTGAATGAAAAGTACGGCCAGCAGATCGTCGTGGACAACCGGGGTGGTGCAGGCGGATTGGTCGGCACGGAGACGGTTGCGCGGGCATCGCCTGACGGCTACACGCTGTTGATGGGGACCGCCAGCACGCACGGCAGCAACCCCAGCCTGTATGAAAAACTGCCCTATGATCCGGTGAAAAACTTCGCGCCGGTCGTCCTGCTGGCATCGGTGCCCAATATCCTGGTGGTGCACCCGTCGGTTGCGGCAAAGTCGGTCAAGGATCTTATTGCGCTTGCGAAGCAGAAGCCCGGTGCGATCAACTATGCATCGGTCGGCGTGGGCAGCTCGCAGCACCTGATCGCAGAGATGTTCAAGCGCCAGGCCGGGGTTGATCTGGTCCACGTTCCCTACAAAGGCACCGGCCCCGCGCTCAACGATCTGATCTCAGGGCAAGTGCAGATGATGTTCACGAACCTCATCACTGCTGTCCCGCACGTGAAGTCCGGACGGCTCCGCGGGCTGGCTGTAACCAGCGCACGACGCTCGGTGACGATGCCGGAGTTGCCGGCGGTAGCGGAGGTCTTGCCCGGCTTCGACGTCAGTTCTTGGTACGGGCTGTTGGCCCCGGCGGGGACGCCGCGTCCCGTGATCGACGCGCTCAACCGCGAAGTCATCGCATTGCTGCAGGGCTCGGATGTGCGCGAGCGGCTTGCAGTGGACGGCGCGGAACCCGGCGGGGGCACGCCGGAGCAGTTCGCGGCGTACATCCGCAACGAAATCGCGAAGTACGCGGCGACGGTGAAGGCAGCCAACATCCGGCCCGAGTGAGGCAGTCACCGATGCAGAGTAATGAGGGAGGGGAGATGACCGAGGCTGCTGAATCCGTCGAAGTGGTGCCGCTCGCGGAATCGCTTGGCGCCGAGATACGTGGAGTGGATCTCGCCCGTGTAGCGGGTGCGCACACTATGCAGTCGATCAAGGACGCGCTCAACCGGTACTCGGTCCTCGTGTTTCGCGGGCAGCATATCGCGCAACAGCGCCAGGTGGACTTCGCCGCGCAGTTCGGCCCCTTGCGTACGCCGCCTATCTACAAGTATGGCGTGGAGGGGCATCACCCGGGCCTCCACATGGTATCGAATGTCCTGCACAATGACCGGCAAATCGGCCTCGCTGATGCGGGGGTGTTCTGGCACTCGGATGCTGCGTACATGGAAAGACCGGTGATGTATACGTTTCTCTACGCCGTCGAGGTTCCGCAGACGGATGGTCGCTCGCTTGGCGATACCTGTTTCGCGAGCACCGCTGCGGCTTACGATGCGCTGACGCCAGAAATGAAGCGGCGAATCGATGGCTTGCGGGCAGTGCAGAGTCTGCGCCACAAGTATGAGAAGAAAATCGCCGCAGGCGTGCTCAAGCGCGGCGAACTGACAAAGGAGCAGCAGGAGAAAGCGCCCGACCGGTCGCAGCCAATGGTGCGGACACATCCGGTGACGGGGAGGAAGAGCCTGTTTATCAGCGAAGGCCATACCTGCGGTATCGTTGGAATACCGGATATCGAGGCCAAGACGCTTCTGTCCGAGCTCTGTGCGTTCTCAACCCAGCCAAAGTTCGTGTATCGGCACCAGTGGAAGGTAGGGGACTTCGTGCTGTGGGACAATGCGACCACCTTGCACAAGGCCACGTTCGACTACAAGCTGCCGCAGCGGCGCTTGTTGTATCGGTGCACGGTCGAAGGCGGGCCGGTGTTCTGATGGAAGGGAAAACCGGCCTGCTGGGAGGCCTGAATCACGAGTACTCGCTTGCAGAAATGCGGGCAAGCACTTAGCAGTTCGCGCGCAAATCGGCAGGAAGATGCGGAACGCTAGTATTTGCCGAGCATAAAGCGCGCCTCGCCACCCGACGATGATGCCGCGCGGCTCACGCCGCTTCGAGACGGAGCAGTCCCTTTATATTCACCATGCACACGCACGCGCCGTCTCAGTACGCCGAGCGCCCCCCCTCGGCCGGAATGGTGGCCCCAGTGATCATGCGTGATTCACTCGAGGCGAGAAACAGTGCGATATTAGCGATATCGATCGGCTCGCCGGCCCATAGCGGGTATTCCTTAAGGTACCCGGCCGCGTCCTGGCGATCGACCATCGCACCGCCCTTGCCCTTGACTCCGTATCGGCTCACGGCGCGTTCGGTATGGATGCGTCCTGCACAGATCGCGTTGACGCGCACGTTGTGCTTGACGTAGGCCCCGGCCAGGGCCCGCGTCAGTGAAAGTATCGCGCCCTTCGCCGAGGTATAAACATGAGCAGGGTTGGCGCCGCGCAGTGCCGCCCCTGACGACATGTTGACCACGGTGCCACCGCCTGCCTTTATGATCTCCGGGATAACGTGCCTGCAACAGAGCATCGTGCCGTAGAGATCGAGCGACATAGTCTGTTTCCACACTTTGTCCAAGTCGACCTCGGTCACGACGCCGTCTTCCACCACAGAACCGCCGGCACAGTTGAACAGTAGATCGATGTGGCCGAAATGCGCGGCGGCGCGGCGCACGGCCTCCTTTACGCTCTCTTCCTGGGTGATGTCGGTCCGGATGAAAAGTCCATCATCACCTTGCTCGCGCACCAACTTTTCGGTTGCAGCACCCGTCGTGTCGTTGATGTCAACCAACGCCACCCGGGCGCCTTCGCGCGCAAACAGCATTGATGCGGCACGCGCGATTCCCGCACCCGCACCTGTAATGAACGCGACCCGTCCGTCCAGTCTGCCCATGATTACTCGTTCGTCTTAGCGTTGACTCGTCGATCCGGTATTAGCGGACCAGCTGCGCCTGCTTCGCCAGTTTCCCATATTTCACAAGCTCGGATTTGATGAACGTTGAAAACTGTGCGGGAGTGCCGCCAGCAGGGAAACCACCCTCAGAGGTGATGCGCTCCCTGATATCGCGGTCCTCAAGGCTCTTCGACACAGCATCCCCAAGCTGCGCCATGATGCCCGCAGGCGTGCCTGCAGGAGCTAGCAGCCCCGAGAAACCCACCGACTCGTAACCCGGCAACCCTGCTTCGGCCATGGTGGGAAGCTCGGGTAGCAGGTCCGTTCGTCTTGTGCTTGTCACTGCGATGCCTCTCAGCTTGCCGCTGCTAAAGTGGCCGCGCGAACTAATCCCTGACGCGAAGTAGAGATCAACTTGTCCGCCGATCAAGTCAATCGTTAACTGCGCTACGCTTTTATACGGAACGTGAATGATGTTGATAGCGGCCATGTTGTTGAACATCTCGGCGGCGAAGTACGGTGCCGAACCGGTGCCAGTCGAGGCGTAATTGAGCTTACCGGGATGTGCCTGTGCAAGCTTGATCAGCGCTTTCAACGAAGAGGCAGGCACCGATGGATGCAATGCCAGTATAAAAGGGTGAACCGCAAACAGACTGATCGGTGCAAAATCGCGCAGAGGATCGAACGGCAGCTTGGCGTTGAGATGCGGACTGATCGCAAGTGGACCGGAACTACCCCACAACAGGGTGTAACCATCAGGTGTGGCTCTGGCGACCAGCTCGGTACCGATGACGCCTCCCGCGCCCTCGCGGTTGAGAATAACGACCTGCTGGCCCAACAGCCCTGACATTTTCGGCGCGAGCGTCCTTGCCTGGGCGTCGACCTGTCCGCCGCTTGCGAATGGCACAATAATCGTGACAGGCCTGCGCGGGTAATTACTATCGGACAACGGTTGCGCGTTCAGCTGTAATGTCGCTGTTGCCAGAACTAGCCCAAAGAAAACCTTCCACGCTCGTCTCACGGGTCGCTCCGAATCCTCGAACGAGGAGAGCATAATCTTACACCATGCTTGAAGTAACTGGCTCTGCTGCAGCCGGGGAGCGAATAGGAAATTTAACTTCCCCTTTCACTATCCGCGACTATGCAAGCATGCCGCGAAACCGGATCAGATGCAGGCGCGGTCGGGGCACCAGCGCGGCCAGGCGTTGCATGAATTCCAGCGGCGGCATCTTGATATGCGTGGTGCCGTCGCGATCGTCCGTCATTGCCGGGTCGGTTCACGCCGTCCGTTATAATTCAATTGGCCTGCCTATCGGCACTGTAGTGAACCGCCGCGACGGGAACGCGCATGAGCAAGATCGTCAAGTCTGCCCTCTGGAGTAGCGCCATCGTCGCCGTGGCGGCGGCCATCGGCGGCGGTTACTACGCCTGGGATCGCGGCATCATCCCGGGCAACCCGCGCGCGCCCGTCGCCGGGGAAATGCTGCCCGTGCTCCGCAACCTGCACGCCCTCAACACGCGCGAGCGAACCCTGTGCGTTGCGCCCGAGGCGTCGCCGCCGCCCGAAATACAGGGCGTCGCGGGCATGGCGCCGCGCCTGGTGCCGGGCCAACACCGCGCCGTTTACCTCTTGCAGACCGCCCCGCGCGAGCAGGAGATGCGCGACCGCCAGCTCCAGCAACTGAATTACCTCGCCAAGCACGCGCTGTTTGCCGCCACCGACACCGAAATCGAAACCGACATCGGCCGCCAACCGGCGCGCGACTACCGCCTGACGTGGGACGGCTTCAAGAGCCTGGCTTCTTATGGCAGCGGCGCGCCATGCTTTGTCGTCGGCATGCGCGGCCTGGGCGCGGTGACGCACATCGAGCGTTTGCCCGAGGAAGCCCTCGGCCTGCAGGTCTGGCACGTGACTTACGAGATGGTGCTCGCGAACGCGCCGGCGTGGGCCGCCAACCCCGAGGCGGCGCGCCTCTTCCCGGCGCTCAGGAAAATGCTCGAGCCGACCACCCAGGGTGTCAAACTGCTGCGCGGCGGGAACGGCTGGGCGAGCCAGTTCGAGGTGCAGGCCGAACTGGCGGCAGCGAGCGGCGGCTCCGCCTACCTGGATGAACTCAAAGCGCTCGCGAAGCAACCGCCGCCGGATCTGACCCTCGCCGTCGTCAAAACCGCGCTCGATGATTACCTCTCCAGCGACGCGGCCGGCCGCAACGCGGTGGCGTGTCTGCCGCTGCGCATGCAGAAGGGCGGCGACGACAAGGAGGCGGCGAAGGACAGGGCCGCGTACACCGTGTCCTATTACGACGCGCCGGGGCGCCGGGATTACGAGCGCAACGCCGTGCTCACCGTGTTGCAGGTGTTGTCCGCGCTGGAAGCGGCCGGTCTCGCCACGCGCGAAGAAGCGGGCCCCGGCGTCGTGAACAATGTCAGCTTCGACACCGGCGCGCGTTTCCGGCTGCGCCCCGACGTCGTCCGCGCGCTGGGGCTCGAAAACTATGGCGCCGGTTGCGTGCCGGCCGGCAAAATGACCGTCGAGGTGCTGAGCGTTTCGTTGGCCGGCGACCGCTCGGCGCTGTTCGCCGCGCGAGGGCAATTGGCGCAGGTCCCCGATTGGGTGCAAAAAGTCGCCGCAAACCTGCCTGCGTTAAAGAGCATGCTCGACAATGGCCTACCCTTTTCCGGCTCGATGGCATACGCCAGCGAAACCCGCATCGCCGGCAGCGGCCCGCGCCGATGGATGGTGGGCGGCCTGGCATCCGCGTTCCCGGAAATCGCGGCGACCACGCTGCCACCATCGCTGCAACGAGCATTTCCGGTGACGGTCGCCGAAGCCAGGAAACCCACCGTCACGGGCTGGGATCCGAACCTGGGCCTGCCGCCGGGAGCGCCCGGCACCGCCTATCGGCCAGCGCCAACCGCGCCGGCGCTCGCACCAAAACAAAATTGAAACCAAACGATGGTCCACCATAGCATGGGCGATATTGCCGCCGCCGGCCGCAGCGCGCGCCGGCTCTGCCAGTTGCTTGCGCTGTCGGCGTGGCTCCTGGTGCATGGCGATACGGCGCTTGCCGGCGCGCTCGACAACACGCGCTTCGCCGCCTGCGTGAAAGGCTGGGACATCCAGTGGCGGCTGCCGTATTTTCCGCAGTTCAACAGCGGCCACTGTGCGGCCACGGAGTCGAAACCGGCGGCCGAGTCCGCGCTGTTTTCGGGATTGCCGAGCCGGCGCGTGAAAGTCGGCCTGAATTTCGACAACCGATGGTTCCCATGGGCGCCGGGCGATACGCAGAACGACAAACGCCACGCCGTCATTCGGCGCGAGCAGGCGCGGCTGGCCTACGATCACTTCGACCGGCTGCTCACGGCGCAGCAGTTCCGGCGCGTCGAAGGCCCGCGCGAATCCGGCGACAGCCCGGACGCGCGCATCCCTACCTTCGCCGCATACGAAAAACCGGTGCCGGGCGGCAGTTGGCGCGTCGAGCTCGCGGTCGCGCACGACAATCTGACGATCACCCTTGAGCAGCGCGGCGCACTGCGCCCCGATGCGCGTCTGCCGGCACCTGCAGGCGCGCTCGATATCACCGAACCGGGCGCGAACGCGAAGTGGTTTGCCGCGTCCGGCTCCAGGCTCGAAAGTGAAGTCGTCCGCTACGCGCAGACCGAGGTTGCGTGGCCGGCGGAACTGGCCACGGGCCGGGCCGCAAAAACCGCCCTGGTATATGCGCCGTTGCGCGAATTCAGATTCCGGTTCGAGAACAAAACGACTGCCGCCGAACTGGAGGCGGCCTACCGCGAGATGCTGATACAGGCCGGCTGGAAGCCGCTTGCCGGCAAGCCGCTGATGGGCGACCACGGTTTTCGCTACACCGTCGACAATCGCGTTCTGGACATCGGGGTCGCCGCGCGCATGGAATATGACATTCGCCCCACCGTCAGCGTGTGGTTCGCCGATCCCGCCGTGTGGCCGCCGCTGCTGCCCTTGCTGCAATGGTCGTGGCAGGACCGCAACTGGGAGATCGAGCCCCGCTTCGAACCCGACGGGCGCGCGAGCGCGGCCACGCGGCGCGAAATTTTCGTGCTCGCCTCGCGCGTCGAAATTCCGGCCAACGCCGGCACGCGCGTGCTGGTCGTGCCGGTTGTCGCGGCAGACCGTGAAAACGATTCTTCGGCGCAGAAAAACGCCCACGCCGCGGCCCGGTGGGTGCACGACGAACTGGTCAGGCGCGGCATCGACGCCAAGCACCTACGCGTATTCGAAGAGATCAAGCCGCCGCGCCTGAAAGGCTTCGGCGTCAAGGTCGGTGCGCGCGTGACCGCCCTCAACTGCCGCACGGTCACCGAGACGCGCCCCGACCGCGTCGACCAGCGGTGCGATTGCAGCGCCGATTTCGGCGCCGTGTCCACCACCGCCGGGGCATGCAAATGAAAGCCGTGCTCGTCAAACTGATCGTGCTTGTCGCGGCCATCGCGGGCGCTCTCGTCGGCGCAGGCTTGCTGGTTGGGCATTACCGCAGCGAAACGCTGACGAACCTGTCGCTGACCGATCCGGCGCTTGAATTTCTTGCCGCGCCGGAACCGCCGGAGTTGAAAGGTCTGGCCAGGCGCATCAACCAGTTCACGCGTCTGGAGGACGCCATCGAGATCGCCAAGCGCGCGGGCTACGTCTGCACCACTTCGAGCGAAGAGCAGGAACGCCTGCGCCGCTACACGGGACCGCGGGACACCTACTGCCCCGCGGGCAGCGACGAGCTCAAGCCGCAAAGCAAGGTGCTCATACTGCGCAGTTCGCATCCGCGCGGCTTCATGCGCGGCCTGGAGTTGCGCAGCATCGGGCTGCTGCCGCCGGCGCCATTCGATCGCGCGAAGGTGATCGCCGCGGCGCCATCCGTCGCCACCGGCAAGGGCATCGAATTCGCGGCGGCTCCGGTGTTTGGCGACCTCGTGGCAGACCGCTTCAACGGTTATTATGAGCAGAACTGCCTGGGTGAATTCAACCCGACGACGCGCGGCCAGTGCGCGGATCTTGGCGCGCAACGCGCCGCGCAAGGGCCGCCGAAGCGGGATGGCAAGCCGGTCAGGGCCGGCAACTACGAGCACGCCGTCGGCGTACTGGCGCAGATGGGTCTCGAGTGCGGCCAGCCGAGTTTCCTCGAGCGCGTCAGCCTGCGCGACAGCGACACCGCCACCGTGGTCTGCGAGACGCGCGCCTTTTCCGGCCAGCTACAAACCGTCTCACTCGAGACCGATGCGCGCACGGCGATTCCGCAGGCACTGATCGTCGAACTCGCGCAACAGCGCGAGCGCATCGAGCTTGCCAGCCGGCCGGCCGCGCCGGGCGCGGTCTCCGTGATGGTCAAGACGCTCATCGGCGAAGCGAGGATCGCCACCCTGTCGCCGGTGCTCAGCGACGGCAGCTCGAATTTCGCGCTGCAGAACTATGCGAGTTTCGACGCGCCGTCGCAACGGCGGCTTGCGGGCGCCGCCGTGGGCCAGATTCAAACGCTGCTCGCCGCGCCCAGCGAACCGCTCGCGGCGCCGGCGTTGCAGCGCCTCGACATTGCGGCCTACCTGCTCGCGCGCCTCGGCGCCGGTGCCGTGGCGCTCGCCAGCGCCGATCTCACCGACCTGCCCATTGCCACCATCGCCGCGGTTGCGCTCGCCGCGTGCCGCGTCAATGCGGAAGCCGGCGACTGCCTCGTGAAATTCGCGCTCGCTCATCCGGCTCTGCGCGACACGCTGGCGAACGCGCTCGACGACGCGCAGCAGGCGACGCCGGCGCTGGCGGACGACAGCCCGGTGCGCGCGCGCTTCGCGCGCCTCGCCGCCCAGATCAACGCCACCCAAAAGTAGAATAGGCCATGGCCTGGTACTCCAAGCGCAACCGCATTATTTTTCTGGCCGCCCTGGGGCTGGTGCTCGTCGGCTGGCAGGTTTTCAGCCTCTACGTATATTTGCCGTGGCTCGAGGCGTCTGGCCAGTATGAGATCGCGCCCGACGCCGAGCCGGTGCGCGAAATCACCGTGACCGCGCCCTACGAGCTCAAGTGGCGGGCGCGCGGTCGCGCGCCCGCGCTCAACCTCACGTTGCCGCTCGCGGATTTCGGCGGCTGGCGCGCGGCGCAGCATGCCGCCGTCAACGAGACCATCGACGGGCCGCGTTACATTGCGCTCGACCTGCGCCTGCCGGACGCGGGGGAGTTTTCGGTCGCGGCATTCCCCGATTGGTGCTCGGCCGCGCTGCGCGCCCGCAACGAATGCGAATTCGGCCGCGGCCGGCTGACCCTGCATCGCGATCCGGGTTCGGTTGAAATAGCGGCAAGGAAGATCCTCGCTGACGACGTCAATCTCGAGAAGATGCTGCGCGACGGCGAAATCAACCGGATGGCCCGGCATTGGAAAACCGCGTTCTGGGTGCGCACAGACGAGGCGACCGGCGCGTGGTCTTTTCAGGGCTGGGATTGCGCGCACGCGGTGCCGGTGGCGCAGGCCGAACCCGCCGCCGATCCGGTGGCGACGGAGCCAGGTTTCTTTTCGCGCAAGCGGTGCTTCGAGCCGCCCGGCAAAATCGCACGCTGGTTGCCGTCGTGGCATGACCTGAAGAAAACGAACCTTTACGTGACGTGCCCGAAAACCGACGCTGGCAACTGCATTGCGACTTATGTCCACCGCGACCGGCCGGTCGTCATCGAATTCCCGCGCGACCGCTGGGCAATGTTGTTCGCCGGCATGGAGCAACTCGAACGCTGGGCGCGCGACACGGCCGCACCGCCGGCGCCGGAGGTTCAACTGCAGCGCGCGTCGCGCGCGCTGGCCAACTGCGAGGCCGCGAACGAGCGGTACGCCGGCATGCCGCCCGACGAGAGCAACCGGATTCCCCGTGCCGCTGCCTTGAGCGGCAAACGCAACATGGAAGAAATCGCGCGCGAACAGTGCGGCTACGCCGTGCAACTCGCGCATCGCGCGCTGGCCGGCGCGCCGGTTGCGGCTGCCGGCATCATGTTGCGTGCGATGTCATCCGCGGGCTACAACCGCACGCCGTGGGACCGTTTTTATGCGGACGATGCGCTGACCGTCCTCGCCAAGGCCGGCACGCGGGACGGCCCGCAAACCGTCCAGGCGCATCTGGCAAGACTGGGCGTCAAACAGGCCGACGATGAAATGGCGCGCCAATCGGTCGAGGCGCTGCTGGAACTGACGCCCAAGGCGGTCGCCGCCGACGATCCGCTGTTCAAAAACGTGGATACCGCGCTGGCTTCTTACCTCGGCAACCGCGAGGCCGAAAAGCCGCGCCTTATCGAATTCCGCCGCTCGTGGCTCGCCAAAGCCGAGCGCCACGCGGGCGCCGAGTCCGATCTTGCGCTGCAGGTGCGTTTTCTCGATTGCGACACGCGCCTTTCATTCGGCTACGAACCCGCGACGCTGGATATCTGCGCCGACCGCCTGATGGCCGACTGGGAAAAGCGCGCACCGGCAAACCCGGTCACCGAAATCGCCGGGCTGCCGCTCGGCTACTTTGCCATCCGCGTGAGCTGGATGTATGCATCGCACGCGCAAGCCGCGCAGGATTTTGCGAAAACGCTCGCCAAAATCCGCGCGCTACTGGCGTTTGCGCAAACGCACATCGATATGACGCGCGACCGCCGGCCGCTGTTCGAAATCGGCGACGCCGAGCGCAATGTCGCCGACCGGATGCGGGGCAAATAGGCGCGCCGGCGCGCAGCGGTCGGGGTCGGTCGCCGGTGTGCTGGTTGCAACGACGCCGGAAGAGTTCGGCGTGTTCTACGCCGAGGACATCGAATCCAAGGCGAAGCTGGTCAACGCGATCGGCAAATAGCGGTAGGGGGGAAATCCATTGGTGCTTGGAGGGCTTCCCGGCCCACCCCACGACCGGCTGGGCAGCAGTGCTACTGCTCAGCGTCCATCGCTGTTACCTTGGCTTCGCCGGGGTTTCGCAGAAAGATTTTTGCGTAGCGGCGCAGCAGCGCCAGCTTCTTGAGAGCATCACCGGTCGCCGAGAATCCCGCGTGCCAGCGATGGCCGCCCCATCCCAGCGCGGCAAGCAGAACTACCAGCATGCCTGCGGGATTGTGGATCAGGATAAGCACAAGAGCGAGCGCGCCTGCAGCCATCGCGAGCCGCTCGGGCCGCATGAAGATCGCGTTGACGCCCAGTACCCGCTCGCACCGGACGAGGGCGTGCTGCAGCGACGAGCCGTAGGCGGACAGGGTTTCGGCGTTACGCTGCAGCGCTTCGTACTCGAGTTCGGTGTAGCCGAGCGCGGCGACTTGCTGACAGGCTTCCTGGAAACGGGTCAAGGCATCCAGTAATTGCACCACCGTGTCATGGTCGAGATCATGGTCGTCGTCTGGTGCAGCAGCGAGCAATTCAGTAACACGTTCCCGCAGCTCACTCTCCGCGTCGCCGACGATGCGCGTGCGTGCATCCTTTGACACCGCCTGGCGGCGCGCTTCGAGGTCTGCGTCCTCACGCGCACGGGGCATGATCCGCTGCGTCACTATGACGCCGACCGCCTCGCCCTGCACCTGGCGCCAGAGCGTCTCTATCCACGAGGCATAGCCGGCGACATTCGCGAGGCTGCCGATCACTTCAGGACGCACTGTTTCTATGTACTCGGGCACGAGGTACGCGAGCAAGAGTGCGCCGTGCAACGTGCGCGGGGATGGCGGAGCGAAGCGGGCTGCCTGCGTGAACACGAGATCGTCGAAGCTCACGACTTCGGCGGAGGCGAGCGCCGCCACCGGCCGCGGCTGCTTGCTCCATGCTTCCGCCGCGCTGCGGCCGCTCTGCCACAGCTCGTGAAAGTGCGCCCAGTTCCTGCGCCAGTGGCGGTCGATCTCGGCCAGATCCTTGTTTCCCGCGGCGGCAAACTGCGCCAGCACTTCTTCCTTGAAGAGCGACTCCAGCCACGTCTTCGCTTCGTCATCGGCGCCTTCGGCGCGGCGCGCGGATGCGAGCAGGCCAGCGCGGCTCACCGGAACACCCAGCCAAACCGGCGGCAGATCCGGCGCGGCAGCCAGCATGAAGCGCAGCAGGCGCATGTTCTCGCTCACGCCGCGGTAGTCCTCGATGTCCTTCAGCTTGCGCAGCAGGTTGTAGTCGTGCAGCGCGTCTTCCAGCCAGCGCGCAATCTGGCCGCGCGCGAGATCCTTGCGTGCCTCCTGCCAGTTCTTCGCTAGGGCGAGTGCAAGCTCGCCCGCGGTCGTGCTCTCGGTCGTGCCAATCCGGTAGGGCCGCACGGTACTGGCGGGGCCTTCGCTGTCTTCCGGCGCTTCGAGTGTAGCGTCGCCCTTGAGCCAGCGTGCTACTTCCGCTGAGCCCCAGCGGCGTTTCGGGTCGCGCAGCAGCAGGCCGCGGCATAACGTGCGCAATTGGTCGTCGTATACGCCGCGTACGTCTATCGGGCGCGTTGCGAGGTGGTGATTCATGACCTGCTCGCTCAGGCCCTCGAATGGATGGCGCCCGGTCGCGGCCTCGAGCGCTATCATGCCAAGCGCCCACCAGTCGGACTTTTGATCGATGACACCGGTTAGTACCTCGGGGGCAGCGTACTTCGTGGTGCGAGCGCCGCTCGTGAAGAACTGCGTGGCCGAGGCCAACGACGCGATACCGAAGTCGGTCAGCGCGAGTTCCAATGGGGATTTAGAGCGCAGCAGCACATTCTCGGGCTTCAAGTCGCGATGCAGAATGCGGTGCGCGTGTATGCCATTGAGTGCGTCCGCGATTTCCGCGACCATGCGTCGCACATTGTCGGTCGCCACAGGTCCGGATTGCAGCAGCTGCAGCAAAGTGCCCTGTGGCAAGTATTCGAGCAACTCGTAGGCGATGCCGTCGGAAACGCCGAAGCCGAGCACGCGCACGACCGAATCGCCGACGGTCTTCGCGAGTATCGCGAGCAGCTTGAAATCGGGCTTGATGCCCTGACGATAGAGCTTCGCGACACGGCGCTCGCCGGTCTTCGCGTCTGCGACCAGCATGATATCGGCCTCGGCGCCGGAAGCGGCGAGAGTTTCGACGACGTGAAACTTGTCGCGCAACGCCGTCGGTAGCGGGCGGGCGCTCACAGCCGCAGGCTGCGGCTCCGGCGTAAGCGCTCGATTGCAGTAGACACAGCGGGTCTCACCGGCGGGATTCGGCTGGCCGCAGTCAGCGTGCGGACAGTTTACGGTTGCCTTTTCAGCAACCGCCGGCCCGGAAGCCATGGTTTCAGTCGGCGCCGCGGGTGGTGCAGGCGGGGGAGTCGGCTGCGGCGCGTGCTTCAGCGAAAAATCGACGCCCGCGAGCGAGGCACCGCACGTGCAGCGTGCGCGCGCAGGCGGATTCTCCGTTTCGCAAACGGGACAGACGCGTATGTATTCGGCGGCGACGGCCACGCTACCGGCGCCAGGAAACCTGTCCCAGCGTGAGACCGCGGCTCGCGCACAGAGCTTCGACGCGCTCCATGTCGCCACGCTCGGGTATGCCTATCATCCAGACCCGGCCGCCCTCGACTGCGGCTTGCATGCGCTTGCCTTCCGCCGGCGCGTGCGCATCCAAATATGGTGCATAGCGCGCGCGGCCGCGATCCGAGAGCGCAACGAGCGGCTGGTTGCTCGAGCCGCGCCAGACGGCGGAGAGGGGTAGATTGTCCGCATACGGCTCCGGGATGACCGCGTCGAGCAGTGCGAGCAGGCCCGCATGTTTGCGCTTGAGCATTTTCAGAGGGAATCCGCTGTAGCACAGGATATCGAAGTCGAGTTTGGCTTCGCGTCGCCACAGACGCAGCGCCTGGAGCAGCGCAGCGAGGCCGGCCGGCTGCTCGAAAGGCTCTCCGCCGCTGATGGTAACGCCGTCCAGTTTGCCGTCGCTGACCTTGCGACACCACGCGACCAGGTCGGCCACGGTCATCGTCCTGGTTGGATCGGTTGCCCACGTATCCTGCGAGACGCAGCCGCGACAGCGTATCGTGCAGCCCTGCACCCACAGTCCGATGCGCCGGCCGGGGCCAAGCACGGTCACCGGCCAGTGAGCTTTATTGAGCTGCAGCGTGGCAGAAGCCTTCAAGCGAGTTTGGCCGTCATGACGCGGTTTTCGTCTTCGGACAGATCCGTCACTGTGACCGTGGTCTTGCCTTCGAGAGAGAAGCGGAACAGCGCCCGCGACAGCGGGTTCACGAACAGCGATTCGAGCTGGTTGCCGATGCCGCGGCCGCCGTTCGACAGATCGCGGGTGCACCATTCGGACAGCTTAACCTGAACTTCCGGCGCGAGCTCCAGCGCGATCTTGTGCTCCTCACGCACGCGGTTCGTTATGTTGCGCAGCATGCCTTCGAAGATCTGCGCGCCAACCGGCGGCGTGATGAAGCCGAACACCACGATATTGTCGCCGATGCGGTTCAGAATCTCGGGGCGCGACAGGCGAAATTTGAAATAATCCTGGATCGCGCCGCGTACGCGCGCCTCCACGACGTCATTCGCGTCGCCGGGCTTCACGTTCTGAGTGCGGCGCCCGTGCTCGTCCTCGACGAAGATGCCAAGGTTGGACGTGAATACCAGTATGGCTTCAGAGAAGTAAGCGGTTTCCCCGCGGCCGTCGGTGAGCCTGCCGTCTTCCAGAATCTGCAGGAATTTGTCGAGTATCCGCGGGTGCGATTTCTCGATTTCATCGAAGAGCACGACCGAGAACGGTTTCTCGCGCATTGCGTTGGTGAGCTCGCCGCCCGCGTCGTAGCCGATATAGCCGGGCGGAGCGCCCAGGAGGCGCGCTCCGCTGTGCTCCTCGGCGAATTCACTCATATCGAAGCGAATGTACGCGCGCTCATCGCCGAAAATGAGCTGGGTCAGTGTCTTCGCGAGCTCGGTCTTGCCGACGCCGCTCGGACCCGCGAAGAAAAGCACGCCACGCGGGCGGTTGCCGGTGGATTGCGCCTGCGCTCCGGTGAGCCCCATCACCGAGCGCATCAGGATGTCTATGGTCTTGGTGACCGCAGGACGCTGTCCACGCACGCGCTGCTCGATGAATGGCAGCGCATCCGCGATGCGCTCGCGCAGGTAGCTCTTCTTCCATGGATTCTCGGTGACGCCGACCTTGAAGCACTGTACGGCGTCGTCGACGTTGCGGAACTTGATGCCCTGGCGGTTTGCGAGCTGTGCGATGTCTGCCAGCGCGACAAGGGGCAGACCATCGGTCAACCGCGCGAACGTCTGCGCGAATTTGACCTGCTCCTCCGCCGTGCCTTGCTCATAGTCGTCAAATAGTCCGCCCAGATGCTTCGCTGCCGCAAGCCGTATTTCAAAGTCGGGCAGACTGATCGCAAGCACGTTGACGCGGGTGGAATCAAGCGTAATCCACGACGGCATGTCCTGCGGCCGATTGACGAGCCACAGTATGGGATTGAAGCGCGCTTTGCCGTTCGGGGCGGCGACGTCCGCGCCTTTGGGGACGATGGGGTTCGCGGCAAGCGACAGACGCTCGGCGGCGACGAAGAAGCGGTGCTCGTTGGCGTCCAGATGGTCCGGCTGGCGCGAGAGCCTGGATGCGAAATCGACGACGAGAGCACATCGAGCTTCCCGCAGGCCGGCGACTTTCTTCATCACGCCTATCAGGTTCTCGAGGCTCATCGCCATCACGCCGTCCGCAAGCTTGAGATCGAACAGCCTGGTCGCCAGCTCGACGACTGCGGGCTCATTGGGGTACGGGCGCAGGCCTTCGATGGGATCGTAGACGAGTATGAAACGGTAGTCGAGGCGCGACAGGTGCACCCACAGACAACGCAGCAGTGGCGCGAGCGTGGCGCCGCCTTCAAACGGCGTCATGAAGCTGTCGCGGATATTGCCCGAAACCACGAACTGCGAGCGGATAGGCGTGAGCCGTATCAGGTCGCGCACCCAGCGCGGCGTCGTATCCACGGTGACGTCCATTTATGGGGTCCTGCGGGCGAGCGGCGCACGGCGCGGCCGCGCATCATCGGTCTCGGCGTGGACCTGCGGCAGGCTTGCGCCGTCGACGATTTGCACCGGCACTGCGCCCGCCTCCAGCCGGCGCGTGACGTCCAGCGTGAGGCCGCGCGCGGCGAGCGTTTGCATGAGGCGGGGAAATTCGGCACACCATCGATCCTCCGCGAGCGCATCCAGGCGCGCCCGCTCGGCGGTCTGTTCGTCGCCGCTGGCACGCACAACGTTGAAATTGGCGGTGCGTTCCCGCGGATTGACGCGCATGCGCACGAAATAGTTTTGCCAGCCGGGGCGGCGGAAATGCACGGTGCCGCCGTCGGCGAACAGGGTGGCTTCTATGTCCTCGACTTCATAGCCCAGGTCCCGCAGCGATTGCTCGAGCACGTACGCGGCTGCTTGCTGCTCGCGCTCCGCCCGGTCCGCTGCAGCGGTATTCAGAACCTGCTGCGCAGACAGCCGCAGCGCTTCGTCCATGTGCTCGGCGCCGGCAGCAACCTGTTCGAGCGCGCGCAAGAGCGGCGCCGGCGCATCTTCGGCAAGCTGGTCGAGGATGCCGCGTGCCTCCTCGACTTCGCGCTGCCGGGCCTCCTGCGCATCGGATTCGCGCTGCACCGCGAGCCGCAGCTCCGAGGCAAGCGCTTCGGCGCGCTGCAGGGACGGTGCCAGAACTATCGAGCGCGCAAGCGCTTCGAGCGCCGCGGACATTACTGCGCCGGGCGCGAGCTCAAGCCGGTTCAGCACGCGTGCCGCGGTCTGGCGGAACTGCTCGGCCTGCGCGGAATCGAGCCCGGGGCTCAACTGGCGCTGCAGCGCGTAGGCCGACAGCACTTCATCTATGGTGGGGGCTGCCACTGTCGCCGCTTGCATCGCGCGCATCTGTTCGGCGGAAGCGTTGCCCGCTTTGGCGAGCAGGGTTTCGAGCTCGCGCACCGCGGCATCGAGCTCGCGCAAATACGTGGTCCATGCGGCATCGTCGTTCGCCCCGGGCGCTGCGGGAGACGAGGACATTTTTACTGCGAGATCCGGGCGCTGCTGAGCGAGCGTCTGCGCGAGGGCGCGCAGACGTTCGAGCCGGCCCGTCTGCCGTTCGGCTTCGCGCCGTTGCGCGGCGATGCGTTCGAGGCGAGCGGCCTGCTGGCCACGCCGCGCCTGCGCGAGTTGCAGTTCGCGCGTACGCATCTGCTCGACCACCTTGTCGTACTCGAGCTCCATCGCGTGCGCGCTTGCTGTAATGGGGCCGCTCATGAGATTGATTTGTTGTCGTCTTGTTGACGGCTTCCCGGGATTGTAAGGCCATCGCCGGGAAAAGGCATGTCGCGCTCGTTCCGGCGGCAAGACGGACGGCCAGATGCGTGAGTTTTCCGGCAATCTCGGCCAGCTTCTGGATAGCGGTAACAATCACTACTGGCCCAGCCCACAACCTACCGCGGTTTGCTTTTCATTTCTACACTACAGCAAATGAAGTCGAGAAGGTTTGTCATTTGCTGCGCGTGACACTCGCGGCGCCGCGGCCAGTCCGCAGTGCGCGGACCACGTGGTATATTTCAAGATCGTCTCCCGCCTTGGAGTACCGCCTTGCCCCGCGTTGACCTCGCCGATTTGCCGTTGCGCCGCACGCTGCCTTTCATGCGCGTGCCCGGCCCGCAGGAGCGCGCTGCTTCGCGCGTGGGTGTCGTCGGCATTCCGTTCGATTGCGGCGCCCATCCCATCCGCGTCGGCGCGCGCCTCGGCCCCGCGGCGATCCGCGAGCAATCGCAATTGCTGCGCCCGTTCAACCCGCCCGACTTTGATTTCGATCCGCTCGCGAAACTGCAGGTCGCCGACTGGGGCGACGTCGATGTCGTGCCCGGCCAGATCGAGGACGCCTTTCAAAAAATCGAGCGCGTGATCAGCGCCGTGCTCGACAGCGGCGCATTGCCGTTGACGATGGGCGGCGACGGCGCGGGCACGCTGCCGCAGATCCGCGCGGTACACAAGAAATTCCCCGATCTCGTCGTGCTGCATCTCGATTCG
>JAIOOZ010000309.1 GCA_021414185.1 Betaproteobacteria bacterium | reverse complement strand
CAGATCACGCGTCCGATCCGTTTCATCGTGCCGTACGTGCCCGGCGGTGGTACCGATACGCTGTCGCGTCTGCTCGGACCTTTCATCAGCGATGAGTTCGGCCAGCAGGTCGTGATCGACAATCGAGCGGGCGGCAGCAGCACCATAGGCACGCTGATAGTCGCGCGCGCAGCGCCCGATGGCCACACCATAGGCATGATAGACGCGGCGTTCGTCGTCAATCCGAGTTTGCTGGGCAAATTGCCGTACGATACGCTGAAGGATTTCACGCCGGTCGTGCTGGTGGCGACCGCGCCGCTGGTGCTGGTCGTGCATCCCGCGGTGGCGGCGAAAAGCGTGCGTGAACTCGTGGCACTTGCAAAGTCAGAGCCGGGAAAACTGAATTTCGGTTCGGCAGGCAATGGCACGGCGGTGCATCTCGCCGGCGAGCAGCTGCGCGCGGTGGGCGGTGTCGACATCCGGCATATTCCGTACAAAGGCGCGGGCCAGTCGCTGACCGAATTGCTGGGCGGGCAGATTACCATGGTGTTCGCCACGCAAAGCGGCATCCGGCCGCATGTTGCGTCCGGCCGGCTGCGCGCGCTGGCGATTACGAGCCCGAAGCGCACTCAGGCCATGCCCGACGTCATGACGTTTGCCGAAGCGGGTTACGCGGCAATCGACGCCGTCACCATCAACGGCATACTGGCGCCCGCCAATACGCCGAAAGATTACGTGCAGCGCGTGAACAAGGTCGTGAACGGCGCTCTGAAAAAGCCGGAGATGCAGTCGAAGTTGATCGATCTCGGGTTCGAAGTCGCCGGCGGCACGCCGGAGGAATTCGCCACCTGGATACGCACGGAAATCGTGAAGTGGGCCAAAGTCGTCAAGGATTCCGGCGCCAAGGCTGAAGGTCTGTAGTCTGGCATGACGATCAAGTCCGTCACACCAATCGCGCTCAATCTGCCGTTCGACGTGGGCGGGCCCAAGCCGCTGTTCGCGGGCAAGCCGCGCAACATGGAAATGCTGCTGCTGCGGGTCGAAACCGACAGCGGCATCATCGGTTGGGGTGAGGCATTCGGTTACGCGGTGTGGCCGGCAACACGCACGGCGATTGAGGCGCTGATTGCGCCGCTGGCAATCGGCCGCGACGAGCGTGATATCACGGCGCTGATGCTGGACCTGCAGCGCAAACTGCATTTGCTCGGACGCACCGGTCCCGTCATGTATGCGATGTCGGGCCTCGACATTGCGCTGTGGGACATTGCCGGCAAAGCAGCCGGCAAGCCGGTGGCGGAATTGCTGGGCGGCGCGCGGCGCAAGGATTTCTCGGCGTACGCGAGTCTCGTGCGCTATACCGACCCGGCGCTGATCGCCCGCAACGCCAAGGCGGCGGTCGAACGCGGTTATCGCGCCATCAAATTGCATGAAATCGGCGTCGAACAAGTGCGCGCGGCGCGTGAAGCCATCGGTCCGGATGTAAAGCTGATGATGGACACTAATTGCCCGTGGACAGCGGCTGAGGCAATAGCGATTGCCGCCAAGGTGCGCGAATACGATTTGTTCTGGTTCGAGGAGCCAGTGTGGCCGCCTGAAGACTATGCAGGCCTGGCGCGCGTGCGCCGTGACTGTGGAATTGCAGTATCGGCCGGCGAGAACGCGGTAAGCCTCACGGATTTCCAGGTGATGTTTGACGCTGGTGCAGTCGATTACGCGCAGCCGAGTGTGACCAAGATCGGCGGCATCACTGAAATGATGCGCATCGCGCAGCTCGCGCGCGAGCGCGGCGTGACGCTGGTGCCGCATTCGCCGTATTTCGGCCCCGGCCTGCTGGCGACCCTGCACATGGCGGCGGCGTTCGAGCACGAAGCGATGATCGAGTATTCGTACACCGAACTGGGAGCGAATCCGCTGGGCGATGCGATAGCGGTGAAGAACGGCCGCATTGCACTGCCCACCGGAGCGGGGCTCGGCCGCGATCCCGACCCGGACGTGGTGGAGCGTTACCGCGTGCCATGATTGCAGGCCTGGTGTTGGTGTGGGGATTGGCGGTCTCGGCAGTATTCAACCCGGCAAGTGCCGCCACCATCGCGATCGACGTCGGGCATTATCGCGAAGAGCCGGGGGCCACCAGCGCGCGCGGCCGCCCCGAGTTTGCATTCAATCTCGATCTGGCGCGCGAACTCGAAACGGCGTTGCAGGCGCGCGGCCACGTGACGCAATTGATCGGCGCTGACGGCGGAATGCGCGACTTATGGCGCCGTCCGCGTGCGGCACGCGGCGCAGACCTGTTCATTTCGGTGCACCACGACTCAACGCAGGCACGCTATCAGAGCACGTGGGTTCACGAGGGGACGGAGCAGCGTTACAGCGACAGGTTCGCAGGTTTCTCGTCGTTCGTATCGCGCGAAAACCCCGGCTGGCGCACGGGCCTGCGTTGCGCGTCGGCAATCGGCGGCGCGCTGGTCAAGGCGGGGTTCACGCCGTCGCTGTATCATGCGGATCCGGTATTGGGCGAAAACCGGCCGTTTGCGGACAAGACCAGCGGCGTGCACTACTACGATCACCTGGCCGCCTTGCGGCACGCCGGCATGCCGGCACTACTGTTCGAGGCTGGCGTCATCGTCAATCGCGAGGAGGAAGTCGGGATGCGGGACGGTACTGTCCGGAAAAACATTGCGACCAGTGTCGCTGCGGGCATCGATACATGCATGGAGAAGGATGAAGGCGGAAGGATGAAGGATGAATGGAAATACAACGGCAAGGACAATGTACATGGCAAATAAACGGAATTCGCTTTTTTTCATCCTTCATCCTTCATCCCTACGTGGCCTCGGGCCATTCATCCTTTGCGCGACAACAGCAATCACGTTGTTGCTGAGTAGCAGCGTTTTCGCGCAGGCTTATCCCGCCAAGGCCATGCGTTTCCTGGTCGGCTACACCCCCGGCGGCGCGGCAGACATTCTGGCGCGCGCGGTTGGTGCGCGCATGACCGAAGCGTGGGGGCAGTCGGTGATAGTGGAGAACCGCGCGGGTGCGGGCACCAATATTGCTTCTGAAATTGCTGCCAAATCGCCGCCCGATGGCTACACTTTATTCATGCCGACGGTCGCCAACGCCATCAACGTGTCGCTCTATCCGAAGCTCGCTTATGACCCGTTCAAGGATTTTACTTTTGTCACCAACATCGCAACGGTGCCGGGCATAGTCGTCGTGCATCCATCGGTTCCGGCTAAAAACACAAAGGACCTGATCGCGCTTGCGCGCGCACACCCGAACCAGTTGCGTCACGGCTCGACGGGCATCGGCAGCCCGCATCACCTCGCCGGCGAACTGTTCAAGACCATGGCAGGTATCAAAATGATCCACGTGCCGTATAAAGGGGCATCGCCCGCGCTGGTCGACGTGGTGGCCGGCCATATCGAGGTTTATTTCGGCGCGTTTGTTTCGACGCTGCCGCACGTAAAA
>JAIOOZ010000294.1 GCA_021414185.1 Betaproteobacteria bacterium | reverse complement strand
CAACGTGCAGCACAATCCGCTGTTCAACTGGATGATCATTCCGTTCGCCGCGCTGCTCGGATGGGAATACGTGCTGCCGGTGACACGCGCTCTCACGGTGGCTGCAACGCTTGCCACCGGCGCCATGGTCGGCTGGCTCGCGTTCCGCCTGGTGCGAGACGCGACTTTCGCCTGGTTCGCAGCGCTGGTTTACCTGACGCTCGCGGACGTGCTGATGTATCGCGGCTGGCTGGCTTACGTCGATCCGCTGTTCGGTTTTTTTTCATGAGCAAGGCGTTTACCGCCTATGTGTTCTATGGCGGTGCCGCCCTGGTGCTGATATTGGATTCGCAGCGGCGGCGCGTATTGCTCGGCGCACCGTCACTGCTGCTGCACGCAGCGGCAGCGTTGGCGCCCGTGCTGTGGTTGTCATCGCTGCCGGCCACTTCGGGGCAGGGCACGCGCATGTTGAGCGAAATGCTCGTCAAGCTCATGCCGCGGGGCGCGTTCGAATATCTGCAGCATCTCGCGGGATATCCGGCGGAAACCGCGTTGCGTCTGTCGCCGGCGATTTTGCTGGTGGCTTATTTCGCGTGGCGCCGCCGCATCGTCGTCGGTCCCGGCATCGCGCCGCACCTGAAAACCGCATTGTGGATAACTTTGCTCGGCTTTTTACCGTACTGGTTGTCGCCGCATGGCGCGATACGCTACCTGGTGCCGATCTATCCGCTCGCCGGGTTCGCGCTGGCGCTGCTGCTGTGGAGCGCCGGGGACGCGGCGCGGCGATCAACGCGACAGTGGCTGGCGGGCATGATTGCGCTCAAGCTCGTGGCGGCGGTGATCTTGTTTCCTTACTACCAGCATCAGTACCGCGGCGAGAATTATGCGCTGGCGGCGCGCGCCATCATCGAGCGCTGCGGCGAACATCCCCTGTATACCACCAGCGATACCGCTTCGGGCTTGAGCGTGGTCGGTTACATCGATGCGCGATGGCGGCAGAACGCGCCGGTTCAATGGGCGCCTGCAAATTGGTCGACGGGTTTTGTGCTCGCCGAAGAGGCCGATCCGGCCGTTGGCGAGGTGGCCGCACGTTTCAAGTTCGGCGGCGACGAACTGTTCTTGCTGTGCCGGGGTGCCGCGTGCGCGGGCGCCACGCGCTGATGCGGTCTAATTCCGGCGCAGAAAAGCCAGCATGTCGTGGCCGCGGCTGGCGAGCCGTGCCGGCAGGTTCAGCAATTCGGCAGCCAGTTTGCCGGCGGCATAACGCCAGCGCGCGACTTCGCCCTTCTCGTGGAATTTTACGCGAGACGTCGCGATCTGCTCCGTGCTAAAGCCGGCGCGCGTGCCCAGCAATGCGATAGACCGCGGATTGTAAAAACTGATGTGGCCGCCGTCTTTGGCGATATCGAAATAGTCCCAGCGTTCCTGCATCGCGGCAACGGTCCAGCTCGCGGTGTTCCCGGTGGAGAGCACGAGCACGCCGCCGGGTTTCAACACACGGTGGCATTCGCGCAGCAGCGGCAACGGTTCCTTGAGGTGCTCTATGACTTCGAACAGCGTGATAGCATCGAACGAAGCGGCGGGCAGTGCGACATCCGCGAGCAGCCCGGTGTGCACTTTCAAGCCCTGCGCGCGCGCCGCCGCGGCGATATTGGCCGCCGGCTCCACGCCGCGCGAGCAACCGACATCCAGCACGCGCAGCGCGGCCGGTGCTTTTTCGAGCAGCGCACTGACGGTGTCGAGACGGCGGCGCGCGACCCTGAAGCGCCGGTCGAGTTCGCGTGGCGGCGGCTGGTTGAATTCATGCTGGTCGAATTGTTGCATCGAATCCCAGTAAGCAGACTCGGTGATGCGACTCAGCAACTGCCCGCATTCTCCGCATTGCCGCAACAGGCCTTCGCGCAGTGCGAGCGTGGTGTCGGTGAGCGATGCGCTGCAACCGACCGGGCATGTGCTTACATAGGGTTGAACAGTGTTATCCATGCGGCGGGGCCTCGAGAGCAGCGGTCAGCGCCGCGGTGATCCTGGATACGGGCAGTTGTTGCAGGCAGTCGCTGTAGCTCGCGACGCGGCGGTCGCAACCTTCGTTGAAACACGGCACACACGCGGTGGTGCCCTGGATCAAAGTCACGTTGTTGATTCTTTGCGTGCCCAGCCGCCGCCACGGATTGGCGGCACGTGCATAACCCGCAGGCCACGGGCCCCATTTCACCGGGTCGCTCGGCCCGAAAAGCGCTACGACCGGCACGTCGAGTGCCGCCGCCATATGGGTTACTGCGGTGTCGGGGCCGATGTAAGCGCGGGCGCGGCTCAGCAGGCACGCCGTCTGGCTCAGAGTTAATTTGCCCGCGAGATTGATTGCACCGGGAACGCCGCGCGCGAGTTCGCCGACATAAGCGATTTCATCGGCAGCGCCGCCACCCGACAGCACCACGCGCAGTCCGCGTGCCTGCAACCAACAGGCAAGCTCTGCCCAGGCTTCGCGCCGCCACATCTTGTAATTGAATTTTGGGAATGCATGCATCACGGCGTACGGTTCGTTCGGCGCGTGCCGCGCGACTTCGCTTTGGTCGTCCTCGCTCCACGCTGCAACGACATCATAAGAGGGCGCCATCGCCAACGTGTCCGCGAGCGCCAGGTGCATCAGCACCGTATGCGTATTGCGGCCGTCGAACGGTGCCCAGCGCTGCAGCAGCCAGGTTTTCCAGCGGTGCTTGGGTTCGTCTACGACGAGGCCCGCGCGCCGGCGGCCGGCGAGCCACGCATACAAAGTCGGCCGGTCGCTCGGCACCAGCGACAGCGCAAGCGCATAGCGGCGGGCAATGCCCGCCAGCAGTCG
>JAIOOZ010000293.1 GCA_021414185.1 Betaproteobacteria bacterium | reverse complement strand
TTATGTACCGCGCCGCCGGCAATGGTTGCGGCAATTTCGGCACGCAGTATGCTTCATGCAGGACAACTTGATTTCAACTCACTTCCCGCGCCATGCCTGACCTCCCCCAAGACTGGATTGGACTGATGCTGCTGGTGTTCGTGCTCGGCATGCGCCACGGCCTCGATGCCGACCACCTGGTCGCGATAGACGGCCTCACTCGCTTCAACGCCAGCGCCAACCCGCGGCTGGCCCGCAGATGCGGAGCGTTGTTCTCGCTGGGGCATGGCATCGTCGTCATGCTGGTGGCAGTGACAGTCGCGCTGTTTGCCCAGCACTTTACATTGCCGCCTTGGCTCGCCGAACTGGGCGTCTGGCTGTCGATAACCTTTCTGCTCGCGCTCGGCATGCTGAATATGCTGGCGGTCGCCACCGCCGATCCGGGCCAGCCCGTCCGCCTGGCGGGCATCAGGGCCAACCTGGTTGCGCGCATCGAACGCGCATCGCATCCTTTGCTTGTCGCTGCGGTCGGCAGCCTCTTCGCTCTTTCGTTTGACACCTTGAGCCAGGCGGCACTGTTCGCCGTGACCGCAGCCCAATTTGGCGGCATCACTCACGCACTGATATTGGGCGCGCTGTTCACGCTGGGCATGGTCTGCGTGGACGCCTGCAACGGCTTGTGGATATTCCGCCTGATCGGGAGCACCAGCCAGCGCGCGCTGATTGCGTCGCGCGTGTTCGCAGTCGTTATCTCGTGCTTGAGCCTGACTGTCGCGCTGTTCGGAATCGCCCGCTATTTTTCGCCCACGGTCAGCGCGTGGAGCGAGAACAAAGATCTGGCGCTGGGCGTCGCAGTCGCCGTGCTGGTGCTGCTCGGCTTCGTGCTGGCGATGAGCCTCGCGAAAATCAAGGCTGCGGACGCCAACTATTAAGGGACAGCGCCCTCAGAACATCGCCATGGAGACCAGCCCGGCGCCCAGCGCGAAGCGCGACACCGGCGTCCAGCGACTGTCTTCCACGTTGTGCGAGCAGCGCCAGGCGAGCCGCGCCCAGCCGAAATAAACCAGCAGGCGCACGACGTCGAGCAGGTCGCCGCAGTCAGCGTAGCCCGCCACGCGCGCGATTTCCGCGAAAACGATCAGGCCGCTCACGGTCCAGCCGACCGGGATGCCCCACAGCCACCAGACTCTCCAGAGTTTCTCGCCGCCGGCACGCGCGCCGGAAATATTTTTTTCATTCATGGTTTGCTTGATCAGGCGGGAATCGGGGGGCGCGCATAATATGCACGAAGGGAACCGCTCTTGCAATGCGGGGATTTCGCCCGTCGGGTAGCAAACCACACGCGGCGCGCTTTATAATCGGGCAGCCGCGCACCTCGAAGTCGACGGCAAAGTTGCCGTATAGCATTTGTGCCCCTACAACCCATCTCAAATCCCGACTGATCCGCATGGCCAAGCAGCGCATCATTGTAGGCATGTCGGGCGGCGTCGATTCCGCGGTCGCAGCACTCCTATTGAAAGAGCAGGGCCACGACGTGGTCGGACTCTTCATGAAGAACTGGGAAGATGACGACGACGAGCAATACTGCAGTTCGCGCGAAGACCTGATCGATGCGGTATCGGTCGCCGACCGCATCGGCATCGAAATCGAGGCGGTCAATTTCTCGGCTGAATACAAGGAGCGCGTGTTCAGCGAGTTCCTGCGCGAATACCAGTCCGGCCGCACGCCCAACCCGGACGTGCTGTGCAACGCCGAAATCAAGTTCCGCTCGTTTCTCGAACACGCACTTGCCATGGGCGCCGACCGCATTGCGACCGGCCATTACGCGCAGGTGCGCGAAGTCGACGGCCTTTTTCAATTGCTCAAGGCGGAAGACGGCACCAAGGACCAGAGCTATTTCCTGCACCGCCTGAACCAGGCGCAGTTGTCGAAAACGCTGTTTCCGCTCGGCTCCATCTACAAGCGCGAAGTGCGCGAGATCGCGCGCAAGAACGGCCTTCCCAACCACGACAAAAAGGACTCGACCGGTATCTGCTTTATCGGCGAGCGGCCGTTCCGCGAATTTCTCAACCGCTATCTGCCGGCCGACCCGGGAGAAATCTGGACGCTCGACGGCCAGCTGGTCGGCCGCCACATGGGACTCATGTTTTACACCATAGGGCAGCGCCAGGGCCTCGGCATCGGCGGGCAAAGACGCGACGCCGGCGACAACAACCCGGCGGAAGGCGACGCCTGGTACGTGGCCGCCAAGGACATGCCCAATAACCGGCTGCTGGTCGTGCAAGGGCGCGATCACGACGCGCTGCTGAAAACGTCCCTGACCGGCATCGACCTCAACTGGATCAGCGGCGCGCCACCGCATTGCAACTGGGTGTACAACGCCAAGACGCGCTACCGCCAGAAAGACGCGCCATGCACCGTAGTGCGCGTCGATGAATCAAGCTGCGAAGTCGAATTCGCCGAACCGCAGTGGGCGGTAACACCCGGCCAGTCCGTCGTGGTCTATGAAAGCCGGGTGTGTCTGGGCGGAGGAATTATTCAATAGCCGGAGAGGCGAGAGGAGTTAGGGGAGAGGAGTAAGACGTAAAGCTTTTGAACTACACCTCCGCCTCTCGCCCTATCCCCTCACACCTCTCTAGCCCTTGGGCGGTGCCGTATCCTTGAACGAGGCACGCTTGGACAGCTTGTCGAATACCTTGCCGAGATTCGGATAAAGCTTGCGCCAGTTGAGATCCGGCATGCGCAATTCGAGATAGCCCAGCGCGCAGCCGACTGCAACATCGGCCAGGTTGTATAACTCCCCCGTGCACCATGTCCGGCTGCCGAGTTCTTCGGACATCGCTTTCAGTGCGCGGTCGATTTTTGCTTCCTGACGCGCAATCAGTTCCGCACTCTGCTGGCCCGCGGGGCGGCGCTTCTCCATCACCACGGCAATGGCGGCATCCGTGCAGCCATCCGCAAGAGCTTCCCAACGGCGCACCTGGATACGCTGGCGCGTGTCATCCGGAATCAGGCGGCCGACCGGGTTCGCGTTGTCGAGATACTCGACGATCACGCGCGAGTCGAACAAAGTGGTGTCGTCATCCAAAACGAGCACGGGAATTTTGCCGAGCGGGTTGAATTCCGGCACCCGTGTCGCCGGGTCGAGCGGGCTGTCCACTACCATTTCGTATTCAATACGCTTCTCCGCAAGCACGATACGCGCCTTGCGGCTGTACGGGCTGACCGGCGCTGCAATTAACTTCATTTCCGTTCCGTTCCTCGGGTTGTTGCAATATTTTTATGGGTGCTGCGCATGCAATTATATCATTGCGTTCACAGCGCTCTCGCCGCCACGTCGCGCGGAGTCGCTTCTGCAGTCTTGCAAAAGCATGGCAATGCGCCATGCGCGCTTGACGCATCGATGCAGCGGGTAGTAGGCTTCGGCACTCATACATTCCTCCTGCGGCAACCCACCCATGAACGACATTACCGAAAAATTCATACTCTTTACCCAGCCCGGATGAAGTAGCTGTCTCCGAGCGAAAGAGTTTCTTTCGAAAAAGAATATCGACTTCGTTGCGATCGACGTCTTTAACGATCCGGGCGGAAAAGAAAAACTGCTGGCATACGGCGTGCGCAACGTGCCGGTGGTGGCGCGCGGCGAACAGTTTGTCTTCGGACAGAATCTCGAAGACGTCGCAGAATTCGTCGGCCTGCAGGGTACCGGCCACACGCCGCTGCCGCCCGAGCAGCTCACTCATAAATGGCTCACCACGCTGCGCGCGGCACAGCGGCTCATGCGCCAGATGCCGACCGAACGCATCAACGAGCTCGTCATCGACAACCGGCCGCGCTCGATCCGCCTCATGGGCCATCACGTGTTTCGCATCGGCGAAGCCTATCTTGAGACCGCCGTCGACGGCGTCGAGTACGCAACGCAGCTCGCGAACATTCCACCTGCCGACGGCACCTTCACTACCGGCGAAGAGATCGCACGCTACGGCGACGACGTAATCGCCGGCATCGAGAAATGGTGGAACGGGCTCGCCGACAAATCGTGCCAGCAGAAAGTGAAGACTTTCTTTGGCCCGCAGGCCCTGCACATGCTCTACGAGCGTTCGACCTGGCACTCGGCGCAGCACACGCGCCAGCTGGCAGCGGTGCTCGAGCGCTTTGGCATCAAACCGGACCATCCGCTGACCCCTGAAGATCTCGCCGGCCTGCCGCTGCCGGAGAGGTTATGGGAATAATAAAAGACCTCTACTATCGTCCTGCCGTCCCTGCAGCAGGCGCGTGCTAGGCGGCAATGCCGCAATTCGATTTTGATCTATTCACCATCGGCGCCGGTTCGGGCGGCGTGCGCGCCAGCCGTTTCGCCGCCGGGTTCGGGGCGCGTGTAGCGGTAGCCGAGGAACGTTACCTTGGCGGCACCTGCGTCAACGTCGGCTGTATCCCGAAAAAGCTCTACAGCTATGCCGCGCACGTCCGCGAGGAAGTACATCTCGCCAGCGGATTTGGCTGGAAAGCGGCCGAGCCCACATTCGATCTTGCGAAGCTGGCCGCGAACAAGAACCAGGAAATCGAGCGGCTGAACGGCATCTATCGCCGCTTGCTCGAGGGGTCCGGCGTCAAAATCATCGATGAGCGGGCAACGGTCGTCGACGCACACACGGTCGAGGCCGGCGGCAAACGCTATACCGCAGCGTACATACTGGTGGCCGTGGGCGGCTGGCCGGTGAAGCCAGCCATCCCGGGCGCCGACCTCGCGATCACGTCCAACGAAGCGTTTTACCTCGATACTTTGCCGCAGCGCGTCCTGGTGGTCGGCGGCGGCTATATCGCGCTCGAATTCGCTTCCATATTCAACGGCATGGGCGCCGACTCCAATCTTATCTACCGCGGTCCCAACATCCTGCGCAGTTTCGATCGCGAGTTCAGCGCGATGCTGGCCGACGAAATGCAGAAAAAGGGCGTCACCTTCATACTCAACGCCGATATCACGACAATCGAACGGCACGGCAGATGTCTGCGGGCGACGATGGCCGATGGCACCGTGCTCGAAGCCGATTGCATCATGTACGCTACCGGCCGCGCGCCGAACACGCACAACCTCGGCCTCGAAGCCGCGGGAGTCAAGGTTAATGCCAAAGGCGCCATCGTGGTCGACGGCTATTCGCAAAGCACGGCGCCGTCGGTCTACGCGATCGGCGACGTCACCGACCGCGTCAACCTGACGCCGGTGGCCACCGCGGAAGGCATGGCGGTGGCGAACACGCTGTTCAACCGGCGACCTACCACCGTCGATTACTCGAATATTCCGACCGCGATATTTGCCGATCCGAATGCGGCTAACGTCGGCCTGGGCGAAGAAGCTGCGCGCGCGCAGCACGGCGAAATCGATGTCTATACCGCACGCTTCCGCCCGCTTAAACATACGCTGTCCGGCAGCAAGGAACAGGTATTCATGAAACTCGTCGTCGAGCGCGCATCCGACCGCGTGGTCGGGGCGCATATGGTCGGCGTCGATGCGGGCGAAGTTATCCAGGGCATTGCAATTGCGCTCAAATGCGGCGCAACGAAAGCGCAGTTCGACGCGACCATCGGCATTCATCCGACGGCAGCCGAAGAATTCGTCACCATGCGGACGGCGCGCAAGCCGGCCGCGTAGCTCCGTCCTATTCGGCGCGGATGCGCGCATCCAGCTACTCCAGGCGGATTCCTGCGTCCTTAATGACCTTGCCGTACTTCGCGATTTCAGATTTGATCACTTCGGCGTATTGCGCGGGCGTGCTGCCGATCAATTCGTTGCCGCC
>JAIOOZ010000314.1 GCA_021414185.1 Betaproteobacteria bacterium | reverse complement strand
GGCGCCGCCATGGGTCTGGATCGCCACGGCGGCGGCGGCATGGAAGCGGTTGAGCAGGGCGATCATCGCTTCGGGTGTCGATTGCGCGTTGCGCGCGGCGAAGCCACGGATGCCGGCGAAGAGCAGCGTCACGTTCTGGCGCTGGCCGTTCTGCTCGATTTGCAGTTCGCCGCCGAGCAGGGCGCGCATCACCTGCGGACTGACGTGGCCGGCGAACATGGTGCGCAAGGTCTTCTTTTCATGGAAACCGCGGGCGAAGTCCCACGCCTGTCGCGCCAGGAATGCCAGCAGCGTGACGATGACGATGTTCGCCACCGGCAGGTAGTTGCCGTGCCAGAGCGCAAACGTCGATCCGGCAATGAATCCGCCGATGACGGCGGCCAGGACCAGGGTCTTGATCCAGCCGACGCGTCCGAACCAGAGCAGGGCGCCGAGGCCCGCCAGGAACAGCGAGAGGCCTTCCGGCACGCGTTCGATCAGGCCGCGTCCGAGCAGCGAGCGCAGGGCCTGGATGTGCACCACCGCGCCCGGTTCGGTGCGGCTGCCCGGTTCCCAGGCCGCCAGCGGCACCGGCAGTCGATGGCGGGCCTCGGTCGGCAGCAGGCTGGCCACCACCACGGCGCGGCCCTGGACCAGGGCGCGCAGCTTGTCGTCCTCGCCGCGATGGACCCAGTCGAGGACGGTGCCCACAGGCGTGTATTCGATGGCGCCACCGACGCTGTAGTCGATCATGCCGGTGGGCGAGCCCTGGCGGCCGAGATGCTTGGCCATCGCCGCCGCCAGGGGTTCGCGCTTGTCTGCCGATTGGCAGCGGCGCTGGTTGATGCGGCGTACCGTACCGTCGGTGTCTTCGCAGATCGCCAGCGAAGCCACAGCGCCCGCGCCGATCGCGGCCAGCAGTTCCGGCGAGATCGGCCGCAGCCGGCCGCCGACGCCCGGCGGCTGGCCGACTACCAGCGGCGCCGCGCCGCGCAGGCGGTAGATGCCGGCGAGCAGCACCGAATCGATGTCCTTGACCAGGAAGTCGTAGGAACGCACCGGCAGCGGCATCGCCAGCCCGACCACCGCAGGCTGCGCGGCCGAGAGCCCGGCGAGCAGGGCGCCGAGATGCGCGTGCCAGAGCGCCGTGGGTTCGGGGATGGACTCGTAGGCGGCCTCGTCGATGCCGATGACCACAACGTCATGGGTCAGCGGCGTCGGTGCGTTTGCGCGCAGCCAGCGCACCTGGGCATCATAGAGCGACTGGTCGGCGAAGCGCAGCGTGCGCGTTCCCATCAGTCCCCAGGCGGCGGCGCAGACCAGCAGGAAACCGAGCAGGAGATCGCGTGAGGGGCGGAACATGTAGTGATTATGTCATGCGGAGTGCGCGGCGAAAGCTGGATTGCGCGGCCCCGCCCACACCTTTCCGGCGCGCGGGACGGCGTCAGTTGAAGCGGTCGCGGCCGGGCAGATCGGCGCGGGTCAGGATGGCGGGCAGTTGATCCCGCACGAAGCGCGCCGTGGCCGGGTCTTCGATAAAGTCGGCGGCGGAATTGCCAAGCAGTATCCGGTCCGGCGCCAATGGGTGGGAAACCACGTAGCCCTGGACATAGTCGACGCCCATTTCGGCCAGGGCCTCGAGGGTCGGCACGTCTTCCGCCCACTCGGCGATGCATTTCATGCCCAGGTTGCGGGTCAGGTCGACGATGGCCTGGACGATGGCCTGGTTGGCCGGATGGGCCAGCAGGTCCTTGACGTAGGCGCCGTCGATCTTGACCGCGTCGGCGGGCAGGCTTCTAAGGTAGGAGAAGGAGGTGTAGCCGGCGCCGAAGTCGTCCAAAGCCAGCTTCGCGCCGAATTTCCTGATGCCGTCGATGAAATGCCGGGTGTTGGTCAGGTCGTGCAGCGCCACGCTTTCGGTGATCTCGATGCAGATCCGCTCCACCGTGCGGCCGTATCGGCCCAGGATGGCGAAGGCGTCCTCGATGAACTTTTCGTCGTTGAGCGAGCCGCCGCTCAGATTGACCGACACGTAGCTGGAGTTCTTCAGGTGCCCGGCATTGGCCGCGAGCCATTCCAGGGTGCTGGTCAGTACCCATTTGTCGATGGTCGCAATACGGCCGTTGCGTTCCGCCGCCTTGATGAGCTTCCAGGCGGGAACGATGGAGCCGTCCTTCTCGCGCATGCGCAGCAGCACTTCGAAATTGAGCGAACCGTGGGGGTCGCGCAGCGACATGATGGGCTGCATCATGAGAAACAGGCCCTCCGGCTGGGCCATGTCCAGGCGGTGTATCAGGCGCAGTTCATCGCGCCGCTCGGAGAATACCGACATGTCGCGCTGGTAGACCACCAGGTTGCCTTCGTGCTCGCTTTTGGCTTCGCGACAGGCGCGGTCCGCCAGCGAGACGGCGTCATCCTCCTTTATGCCGCGCGCGATCTCGACCAGGCCGACCGAGCACTTGACCTGGAAGGCACGCTCGCCTTCGGCAAACGCGGTGGTCGAAATCCCGGCGATGATGCGCCGGCATGTTTCCGCCGCGTCCTGTAGCGGTCCCCGCGGAAACACCACGACGAACTCGTCACCGCCGACGCGCCCGAGCACCTGTCCGTCCATCAGGATCCGGTTGATGCGTTCGCAGACATGGCGCAGCACCATGTCGCCGGCGATATGCCCGAACAGGTCGTTGATCAGCTTGAAACGGTCGAGGTCCACGTAGGCCAGCGCCATGGTTTCATCGTCGGCCAGCGCACCGTTGGCGGCATCGAACACCCGCTCTATGCCGCGGCGGTTGAAGATCACGGTCAGGGGATCGTGGTCGGCGAGGAAGCTCAGGCGCGCGGTGGCTTCGACGCGGACCGTGATGTCTTCCAGCGAGCCTTCGATGCGGCCGTTGGCGAAGGTCGCCTTGACCAGGAACTTCTTGCGTCGGCCACCGCTCCCGGTGCGGCCGTTGAGTTCCATATCCGCCTCGTGGGGACTGGCGACCAGGGCTTGCAGGGTATTCCACGCCCCCGCCTCGAAATCGTCGCCCCAGTGTCCGGCTTCGCACGTGAGGCGATCGAGCATGTGCCGGTAAGCCGGGTTGCACTGGACGATGCGGCCGTGTTGATCGAGGGAAAACAAGCCGATCGGCAGGGTGTCATAGGTATTGCGCAATTCGTCCTGCGCCTTTTTTCGCTGCTGCCTTTCCTGTCGTATCTGTTCGGCAATCGCAAGGGCCGCCAGCAGGCTCGACGAAAGCGCGGCCGTGACGCTATTGACGTTGCCGATCAGCTCGCGGAAGCCAAGCGCGGCCGCCACGACTTCATTGAGACTCGCCAGCAGGGCGATGCCGAT
>JAIOOZ010000292.1 GCA_021414185.1 Betaproteobacteria bacterium | reverse complement strand
TTGATGCTGATTCCCATGGTTCCTGCCTGAAAAACGCGCTGCGTCGGTCAGCTAAAATCGAATTTACGGAAAAACATTGGCTTATGTTGTCCATACTGCCATTCCTGCGCACCGGCCGCAAAACTATTTGCCCGCCCGCGGTTTAGGTCTATACTTTTCTCACCATCTGGATGGAAGGGCCTGCCCATGCAGACTGATCTCGAGCTGCTCAAACAACGCATTTACGAACTTCAACTCGAGCACCGCGATCTCGACGATGTCATCGCCAAACTGGGCGTCAAACCCGGCCAGGATCAATTGCAACTGCAGCGCCTCAAGAGGAAAAAGCTGCACGTCAAGGACCAGATCACGCAACTTGAGCGCCAACTGACGCCGGACATCTCAGCGTAGGCGGCAACGAACGCTGCACATCCCGGCGCAGGGAACGAACGCCGCACATCCCGGCGTAGGCGCGCAACGTCCTTGTATTATTGCCGGCGCGCGGCCACCGCGATATAAACCGCCCAGGCGCCGAGCAGGATAAACCACACCAGCGACCACTCTGCGACCGATAGCCCCAGCAGTTTCCAGCCGACTTCGGCGCACTCGCCCGAACCGCGGAATATCTTGGCGAACGCTTCCACCAGCGGAAAGCGGTCGAGCATATAGTTCAAGCCCGGACCGCACTCGGGCACCTTGTCCTTGGGCAGATGCTGCAGCCAGACATGGCGCGTGGCAATGCCGGCGCCAACCAGGCTGATAACCGTGAGCAGCGCACTGTAGACATATACGCCCGTCCGGCGCGGCCCATGCAGCGCGCCGAGCAGGAACACCACCATCAACACGATATGGACGACGCGCTGCATGATGCACAGCGGGCACGGGTTCTGGTACTCGTAGTACTGCAGGTAGAGCGCATACGCGATCAACCCGCCGGACATCAGTAAACCGGCCACGTAGCCGAGACGGGGCGTCAGGTTAAGTTTCATCGACACGCTTTCTTCCGGGCAAATTCAGACATAAGCGATCAGCCGCCCGCACGAGATGATCGCAATCCACAAAACCAGAGAGGCCGCGGCGTGCAACCGCGCACCCAACGGCGCGGCGACGTCGCGATCCCAGCTTGCCGCCGAGCGAAATACCCCGGCATGAAACGCCGCGGCATTGGTCGCGGCGAACATCAGGAGCGTCAGCTTCAGCACAAACGCGCGATTGTCGACAAAATCGGCGGCATGCGCGGAAAACATCATGAGACCGGTCGGCACAATGACGAGCAGCGCCGCGCACGACCACGGCAGCAGGTGCCGCGCGAGATCGCGCACCGGCAAGCCGCGCGAAAAACCAAACAAGCGCAAATCGAACATGATCGCCGCGCCGACCAGAATCACGAACCCGCAGATATGCAGCACTTCGACCGCGGGATACAGCCACAGTTCACCGCGCATGGCGACGGCCAGCGCGCTCTGGTCGACAGCGCGCAGTATCGCATCGCCCGGGGCCGCCGTCATCAGCGCAGTTCTATCGTCTTGGCGTTAACAGTAATGCGCTCCGCACGCATCTCTTCAGGCTTGCCGCGATTGGGATAACCCACCACCGTGACGGTAGTACCGGGCTTGAGATCGGCAGTCGCGAGGCCGCGGTTTTCCATGCGCGACGGCGGCGCCAGCACGACCAGCCACGTCTTGCCGGCGGCCTCGAGCCTGACGTGACCGTGCGGATGCTCGTAGCCCGCTTCCTTTATCACCCCGGTCACGTTCAACACTTTCGCGCTGTCGTATTCGCTCCAGCCGTGGTGCGCGCCGGCGCTCAACGCAAACAGCAAACCAGCCAAAACGAACAGCGATCGGACCATGATTCCATCCTCCATTGGCGACGGCACTCTGACCGCGCGCGAAATTCTAGCACGCAGCCGCGCGGCGCTTGTTGGAGCACCGCGCCGCCGTTACAATCCGTTCCCGAAGCGCACTGCGTGCGCCGACCGCAACTCCCCGCCATTCACGGAAAGCGCCCGCCGCATGCGGAATCTGCCGGCTTCAGTTGGTCTGCTCGCGCTGATGGCAACTGCCGCGGTCGCGCAAACTTTCCCCGAGAAACCCGTGACCATGATTGCGCCGTTTCCCGCCGGCGGCTCGGTGGACCTTATCGCGCGCGCCATCGCGCAGCAAATGAGCGATGCGTGGAAACAGCCTGTCGTCGTCGCCAACCGTCCCGGCGCCGGCGGCAACATCGGCGCCGAAGCAGTTGCCCGTGCAGCGGCTGACGGCTATACCCTGCTCATGGGAACGACTGCGCTGGCGAGCAGCCCTGCCCTCTACTCCAAACTTGGCTACGATCTCATGCGCGACCTGGCGCCGGTGAGCCTGGTGGTGACCATGAGCAATGTTCTGGTGGTCCATCCGACACTGCCCGCGCGCACGGTGCGCGAGCTGGTAGCGCTCGCCAAGGCGCGTCCCGGCCTGCTCAATTCGGCGTCGGCCGGCGTGGGCAGCTCGAACCACCTGGCGCTCGTTTTGTTCAACACGCTGACCGGCGCCGGCATCGCGCACATCCCCTACAAAGGCGCGGCGCCCGCCGTTGCCGACGTGATGGGCGGACACGTGGCGATGACCTTCGTGCCGATTGCAGCCGCGGTCGTCCCGGTAAAATCCGGCCGCCTGCGCGCGCTGGGCATCACCGGTGCGGCACGCTCGCCGGCGTTGCCGGAAACCCCGACCGTCAATGAGGCCGGCGTTGCCGGTTACGAGGCGACGTCCTGGAACGCGTTGCTTGCGCCCGGCACCACGTCGCGCGAAACGGTGCTTAAAATCAACGCGGCCCTGGAGGAAAGCCTGCGCGCGCCAAGAGTCAGGGATATCCTCGTTGCCGCAGGTGCTGACGCGGCCGGCAGTTCGCCGGACGAACTGGCGGGTTTTCTGCGCACGGAAATGGTCAAATGGGGCAAAGTCGTCAAGGCAGCCGGCATCACGCCGGAATAGGTCTGCGCCCATGCTGAAAATCGCTCCGCACGTCATCATCGACGACGCCGAACTCGACGAACAGTTCGTGCGCGCGTCCGGGCCGGGCGGCCAGAACGTCAACCAGGTGTCCACCGCCGTCCAAGTGCGTTTTAACGTCTACGCCTCGCCGGGCCTGCCGTGGGACGTGCGCGCGCGCCTCATCAAGCTTGCCGGCAAGCGCATCAACGCCGTCGGCGAACTGATCATCACGGCCCAGAGCTTCCGCACCCAGGCGCAGAACCGGGCAGACGCGCGGGAGCGGCTTGCAGACCTCATCCGCGCCGCGCTGCATGCGCCGAAGCCGCGCCGTAAAACCAAGCCCAGCGCGGGCGCCAAGCGGCGGCGGGTGGAATCCAAGCAGCGCCAGGGCGCCCTGAAACGCGCACGTGCAAAAAACACCCCGGGTATGGAATAATCGCCCCTGCCAACTGTTAAACACTTGTCCGGCGGCTTCCCGCCCGCCGCCGACAATAAAAAGCTGCAAACCGGATGCGGGCTTAGTTACGAGGAGAAACGCATGAAACTGGCAGTCTGCACCGCGGTGCTTGCAATGGTCATGAGCAACCTGGCATCAGCGCAGGACGTGAAACCCGAGGACGTCATCAAGTTTCGCAAAGGCGCGTACCAGGTCATCGCCTGGGAGATGCGCCCGCTTGGCCTGATGGTCAAAGGCGAGATGCCCTACAACAAGGACGTGTTCGCGCGAAACGCCGCGGTTATAGATACCATGAGCCACGTCGTGCCCGAAGGCTTCACTCCCGGCAGCGACAAGGGTGAGACCCGCGCCAAGCAGGAAATCTGGAGCGACCCCACCAAGTTCAAAGCCGCTCTCGATCGCTTTCAGTCCGAAGCCGCCAAGATGAACGAGGTCGCCAAAGGCGGCAATTTCGACGCGATCAA
>JAIOOZ010000301.1 GCA_021414185.1 Betaproteobacteria bacterium | reverse complement strand
GTCACCGAAGGCGCGCGCAATCACACCAACTCGTTGTGCCTGTATCACGACCGCTACATCCCGGGCCTCGCGGGCATCGTCGATGCGATCCACGCCGGCGGCGCGCTGGCGGTCGGGCAGCTCAATCACCGCGGCGCGATGCTGAAGCGCTCGGTGCTCGGCATGGAGCCGGTGTCATCGTCGGATTGGCAGAACCCCAACACCGGCGAACCGGCGCGCGGACTAACCATTGCCGAAATCCCGGTGATACAGCGCGCGTTTCTCGATTCGGCGCGCCGGCTGTATCGCGCGGGCTACGACGCTGCCGAACTGCATGCCGCCAACGGTTATTTGTTCCAGCAGTTTTTCAGCCCGCGCATCAACCGGCGCACCGACCGTTACGGCGGCTCGCTGGAGAACCGCATGCGTTTCCTGCTCGAGACCGTAGAACTCATCCGCGCCGAGCTGCCGGATTTTCCGCTGCTGGTGCGCGTCAGCGCGACCGAGTACTGCGACGGCGGCTATACCGAAGCGGACATGATTGCACTGTGCCAGGCACTGGAGCGCGCCGGCGTAATCGCCATCGACATGTCGGGCGGCAGCAATGAAAGCCCGGAGCTGTCACGCTATTGCATACAGCCGCCGTCTTTCGCGCGCCGCTTTCTCGAGCCCTACGCGCGGCCAATCGCCAAGGCGCTGGGCATTCCTACCATCATGGCCGGACGTGTCATAGATGCGGAAGATGCAGAGGGCATATTGCAGGCGGGTAGCGCGGACTTCGTGGCGGTCTGCCGCGCGCTGGTGGCGGATGCGTACTGGCCGCGCAAAGCGTTCGGTGAAATCACGACGCCGATCCGCAAATGCATTTCGTGCAACGTGTGTTTCGAGCGACTCACGCTCGAACGCGATGTCGCGTGCGTCGCCAACCCGATGGTCGGCACTGAATTCGAGCACATTGAAATGGCCGAGCCGCAATTGCGCAAAGAGCGGCCCAGGGGCGCGGGCAAGCGCATCCTCGTGCTAGGCGCAGGTGTTGCAGGTGTTGAGACTGCGCGCGTCGCTGCAGCGCGCGGTCATCACGTAGAAATCTGGGAGAAAGCGGCGAAGCCGGGCGGACAGATGCCGCTCGCTCTCGCGGCGCCCGACAAAGCCGACGTTGCCGGCATCTGGAGTTATCGCTGGCAGCAGATCGAAAGCCTCGGCGTACCGGTGCGTACCGGCGTGACGGCCACCGCGCAGTCGATAAAAGATTTCCGGCCCGACCTCGTCGTGGTCGCTACCGGTGCGAAGTCCCGGCCGCTGCCGTTTCCGGTGCAGACCGACATTCCGGTGCTGCAGGCGTGGGACGTGCTGCTCGACCAGGAACGCGTGCCGCGGGGCGCGCGCGTCACCATCGTCGGCGGCGGCATGGTGGGCATCGAGACTGCCGATACTCTGATCCACTATCGCGGTGTCAAAGCGGTGGTGCTCGAAGGTTTGTCTGTCATCGCCAAGGAGATGGCACGCAACAACCGTTACGACGTGCTCGACCGCATCGCGAAAGGCGGCGCGCAGGTGCTGACCAACGCGCCCGTCGAGTCTATCGAGGGCAACACGATCTGGATCAAGCGCGACGGCAAGCGCGAAGCCATCGATGCCGGCGACATGATCATCGTGGCGATCGGGCCGCTGCCCAACCGCGACATCGTGCCGGAAGTCGAGCGCGCCGGCGCGCAGTACGTGCTGGCGGGCGACTGCAACCAGATCGGCGATTTCCTGGCGGCGGTGCGCGACGGCTGGATGCTGGGAACCGCGATAGACTTCCGTCTGCCGACAAGCGCCTGACGAAATAAACGCGCGCCTGCCGCGCTGGAACGCCGCTGCGAAAAGAACTAAACTGAGGCTCTACACTGCGACAGTGCACTGTGTTTTGCCGTTCGACCATAAGTTAAAAATCAGTAGCGAGGAGTTTTTCCCATGCGTCCTTTTGCAGCCCTGTCTTTGTCCCTGCTGGCCGCCGGTATTTCCGCACACGGCCACGCGCAGACTTATCCCTCCAAGCCGATCCGCCTGATCAACGCCTATGCGCCGGGCGGCGCGAGCGATGTCGTCGCGCGCGCGTTCGCCCAAAAACTCACGGAATCCCTCGGCCAGCAGGTGACGGTCGACCCGCGCGTCGGCGCCGGCGGCAACATCGCGGCTGAAATCGCGGCGCGCAGCCCGGCCGACGGCTATACGCTCCTGATGTCGACTATTTTCCTGTCGACCAACCAAAGCCTATACAGCAAGCTCACCTGGGACCCGCAAAAGGATTTCGCGCCGGTCTCCATGCTGACGGCGGCGCCGCTGATCCTGTGCGTGCATCCGTCGTTGCCGGTCAAGAACACCCAGGAGCTGATTGCACTCGCAAAAAAACAGCCGGGGCAGATGGATTTCCCGTCGGCGGGCAACGGCAGCTCCATGCATCTTGGCAGTGAGCTCTTCAACATGATGGCCGGCATCAAGGCCACGCATGTGCCGTACAAGGGCTCCGGCCCCGGCGTGCTCGATCTCATCAGCGGCAGGCTGCATTTCATGCTGAACCCGATGCCCGAACCGGTGCAGTTCATCAAGGCCGGCAAATTGCGCGGGCTCGGCACTTCAACGTTGAAGCGCATCGCCGCGCTGCCCGATCTGCCGCCGATCGCCGACGTGCTGCCCGGCTTCGAAGTTCTGACGTGGCAGGGCATAGTCGCGCCGGCAGGCACGCCGGTCGACATCATCAACCGCCTGAACGGCGATCTCATCAAGGCGCTGAAGAACCCGGAGTTCGAAGCGCGTCTGCGCGACATGGGCCTCGAGCTCTATGGCACCACGCCGGAGCAGTTCGCGAAACTCATCCGCGACGACAATGCGAAATGGTCCAAGGTCATCAAGGCCACCGGCGCGCGCATCGATTGATCCTGCCTATCATTGATAAGAGAGCAACTTAATGACTACTGCTACGCTTGCATTCGATCACGTCCACGTCATCGCCAAGGATCCGGACGCCGCCGCCGGCTGGTACGTCGATAAACTCGGCGGCAAGCTCGTCAAGAGCGCAATGACCCATGGCGCACCGCAGATTTACCTGTCGTTCGGCGGCGCGATGATTATCGTGCGCGGCCAGCGGCCCGGTGAGACCGCAAAGGACAAGGCTAACCTCGAATGGGGCGCCGACCACTTCGGGTTCCAGGTCAAAGGTGACTTCGATGGTTTTTGCGCGGGGCTGAAAGCAAAAGGCGTCGCGTTCAGCATGGAGCCCACCGATATCAACCCGACCACGCGCATCGCGTTCGTCGATGCGCCGGATGGTGTGAGCGTCGAACTGCTCAGCAGGAAAGAGCAGCCTTAGTTAATCTTCCTCCCCTTCAAGGGGAGGATCGAGGTGGGGATGGGTGTATGCGCGTACGAATCAGGAACCCATCCCCATCCCAGCCTTCCCCTTGAAGGGGAAGGAGTTAATCACTGGTCGATCTTGATGCCTGAAGTCTTGATGACCTTGCCCCACTTGGCCGTTTCGTCGCGCATGTAAGCGGCAAGTTCTTCGGGTGTCGTCGACATCGAAGTGGCGCCCTGGGCGGCAAATTTCTGCTTGAGATCGGCGGACTGCAGCGTGGTGGTCAGCGCTGCGTGCAGTTTGCCGATGACGTCTTTCGGCGTCGCAGCGGCAACTACTATCCCGTACCAATTGTCCGCGTTCACCGACGGATAACCGGCTTCTATCATCGTCGGCACGTTGGGCAGCGGTGTTGCGCGCTTGGCCGTGGCAATCGCGAGCGCGCGCATCCGGCCGCCCTGCACGTGCGGCAACAGCACCGGCAGGTCGAGTATCGTCGCCTGCACATGTCCGCCCAGGAGATCGATCACCGCCGGTGCGGCGCCCTTGTATGGCACGTGCAGAATGTTGACGCCTGCGGCGATCTTGAACGACTCGAACGCGAGGTTGGGCATATTGCCGTTGCCGGTCGAGCCGTAAACCAACTGGCCGGGTTTTGATTTCGCGAGCGCGACGAATTCTTTCGCGGTCTTTACCGGCAGCGATGGATGCACCACCAGCATTTCGGGCACCGCCACTGCCAAGGTGACGGGCACGAAATCGCGGTTGAGATCGTAAGGCAGCTTGTCGTAGAGGTTGGCGTAAAAAGACAGCACCGCGCTGCTGCCGAGATAGAACGTATAGCCGTCGGCCGGCGACTTGGCGACGTTTTCGGTGGCGACGATGCCGCCCGCGCCCGCGCGATTGTCCACAACCACCTGCTGGCCGATCACCTCGGTTAATTTTTGTGCGATGGCGCGCCCGAAAATATCCGCGGGGCCGCCGGCGGGGAATCCCACTACCAGCCGTAGCGGCTTGTTCGGATAATTGCCGGCGGTTTGCGCGAGCGCCTGACCGGCGACGGAGAAAAAGACAATGGCACAGATGTGCCCGATGATGTGACGCATAGACGCTCCTCCTTAGTAGTTATTGTTGGAGCTGTCTCAAAGTATTCTCCCTCCCCTTCAAGGGGAGGGTTGGGGTGGGGATGGGTGAGTCCGAAAATGAGACCCACCCCCATCCTGGCCTTCCCCCTGTACCCGTCCGGGTATCTCCATCGAAAGGGGAAGGAATGAGTTTTTAAATCGCCCGCAACTTAAAACTATTTTAAGCGGCTTTCTTGAAATTCGGCGCGACTTTTTCCATGAAGAGGCGGATGCTGTGTGCCGCGACTTCATAGGGCATGGGGCCGATGCGGAACACCAGGATCATGCCGCCGACGCCTATCTTGTCGATTTCCATCAGCGCTTCAGTGATAGTCTCCGGCGAGCCGCACAATATTGAATGCTGGGACTGGTTGCGCGCCGCTGGTGCTGTTTCCGTTTTCAGCAGCAGGCCCTGTTTCTTGTAGACTTTTTCGCGCATGGCGGAGCGGAAGGCCTGCTGGGTGTTGAATGCGGGCATGGCGAGGCGCTCGGCCTCGGCGTCGGTCTCGCCGACGAAAATGTTTTTCCAGATCCAGGTGTCGTCGACGTTGCGTGCGACAGCCGCTTCATCGAAGCCGGATTCACGCATCGTCTTGCGGTAGAGGTCCATGCGGTGCCTGGTAACTTCGTTGCTCTGGATGTTCATCAGGAAAGGGCGGCCGGCGCGCGCCATGCCGACCATCGCCTCTTCGCCGGAGCACGCGCGCACGATGGGCGGATGCGGCTTGGTGTAAGGACGGGGGCGCAGGAGCGGCAGGCGGATGTTCCAGAACTTGCCCTTGTGCTCGTAGTTCTCGGTGGTCCACGCCTTGATCATGATCTCTTCGGCTTCGACCAGCCGGTCGTAGGCTTCCGCGGGGTCGATGCCGTAGCCCTGGTAGTCGTAGATGTTGTAGGCGGTGCCGCGGCCGAGGCCGACCGTCAGCCGGCCCTTGCTGATGTTGTCGATCAGCGCCATCTGCTCGGCCATGCGTATCGGGTGGTGGAGCGACATCTGCGCGACCGCGAAGCCGATGTTGATCCGCTTGGTGCACGCCGCCAGCGCCGCCGCGAAGCTGACCGGGTCGACGTAGGCGCAGATGCCGTCGAAGTGATGTTCCGCGAGCCACAGCATGTCCATGCCGAGGTCGTCGCATAACTTCGCCTCCTGCAGTGTCTCCTGGATGATCCGGTGGTCGTCGTTCGGGTCCATCACCGCGGGGAACAAAAAGTTGCTGAACTTCATCGTTGTGCCTTCGTAGTTGAGTTGAGTTTGCTATTCATCGAGGTCGTCGCCGGCGGCGCTGAGAAAACGCGCTTTGCCCTGCAGGATATGGTCCGCCATCGCGATTGCGGCACGCGCGGCATCGCGCGCCGCGATAGCGTCAACGATGGCGCGATGTTCGTTGTTGGACGCTGTCATGGCTTCGCCGGATGCGAGCCCGAGCTGGCGGAAGAGCCGCAGTTCCTTGACGAGCCCGTCATAGATTTCCTGCAGCCGGCGGTTGCCCGCCGCCTCGACCAGCGCGGCATGGAATGCGGCGTTGAGTTCCTGAAAGCGGGCCGTATCGTTTTGCACGCGGGCCTGTTCCATCCCGTCAACGAACGTGCGCAGCGCGGCCAGTTGTTCGTCGGTCGCATGTTGCACGATCAGTTCGCCAGCCAGCCGCATCAATCCGGCGCGCAGGTCATACAAGTCGATCACGTCTTTGTGCGCGAGCTTGCGCACGAAAAAACCGCGATTGGCGTGGGTTTCCAGCAGACCGGCCTGGGTGAGAGTGCGGCAGGCTTCGCGCACCGGCCCGCGGCTGATGCCGAGGCGTGCCGCGAGTGCCAGTTCGTTAATGCGTCCGCCGCGCTCCAGTTCGTGCGCGAGGATCATGCGTTCGATCTCGGCCTGGCAGATGTTTACCAGCGTCTGCGAACGCCGTAATTCAACGGCGTCTGCGGCGCTGGCGGGCGGAGTCGAGGGAGTGGATTTGCGGACGGAGTGAAGAGCCACGCCGCTAAGATAAGCGGCAGAAAACGAATTGTCAACAGTTTACAGGTATGGAAAACTGTTTATATATAGTTACTTAACGATTCAGTCGACCTTGATGCCAGCAGCTTTCACGAGCGCGGTCCACTTTTCGATTTCGGTGCGGATCACCTTGTCGAAAGCCGCGGGCGTGTTGCCAACTGCATCCAGCCCCTGGTTCGTGAACATATCGACGATGGCCGGCTGCGCCACGATTTTTACCAACTCACGGTTGAGCTTTTCGACGACCGCGCGCGGCGTTTTCGCCGGTGCGACGATGCCCTGCCAATTTTCCACTGCGAATCCCGGCACGCCAGATTCCGCAATCGTCGGTATATCGGGCGCCCCCTTGGTACGCTGTGCCGTGGTGACGCCGAGGGCGCGGAACTTGCCGCTTTTCACGAGAGGCAGTGCCGGCGCGATGGTGCTGAACACCATCTGCACTTGTCCGGCAATCAGATCGGTGAGCGCAGGTGCCGTCCCTTTATAGGCAACGTGCACGATATCTATTTTGGTGGTGAACTTGAAGAGTTCGCCCGTCAGGTGCAACGACGAGGCCACGCCCGCGGAACCAAAGTTGAGCGCGCCGGGTTTCGCGCGCGCGAGTGCAAGCAGTTCGCGCACGTTGGTGGCCGCGACGCCGGGGTGGACCACCAATATGAATGGCGAAGTCACCAGCAGCGTGACCCCCGCGAAATCGCGCACCGGCTTGTAAGGCAGGTCCGGCCGCAACGCGGGATTGTGCGCGAGGCTGCCCATGCTGCCGAGAAACAGCGTGTAGCCATCCGGGTCGGCGGTCGCGGCGAGTTGTCCGCCGATCAATCCGCCCGCGCCGCCGCGGTTGTCGACGACGTATTGCTGGCCGAGAGATTCGGTCAACCGTGTCGCCATTGCGCGCGCGAGCAAATCGTTGCCGCCGCCAGGG
>JAIOOZ010000300.1 GCA_021414185.1 Betaproteobacteria bacterium | reverse complement strand
CATGGCGGTCGCCGCGCAGATCGCGCTGGTCGTGGCGCAGTTCTCGCACGTCGCGGTTGCGTTCCGCAATGTCGCGGCCGAGTTCGCGGCGGTCACGATTGATTTCTGCGTAGTCGTGCCTTATTTCGGCGCGTTCCTGTGCAACACGGCCCCAGTCGCCCCTTTGCTGAGCGGCGCGCAACTGGCGCTGGTCCTGCTGAAGGTCGCGGTAGTCGCCCGCCAGTTCGCGGCGATCGCCAGCGATTTCGCGGTTGTCGTGGCGGATTTCTGCGATGTCGCGGCGGATTTCGCGACGGTCGCTGTGGATTTCACGGTTGTCGTTAAAGATCTCGGCGCGGTCGTTGCGATAGTCTCTCGCGAACGATCCATCCTGCGCAAAGGCGACGGGTGCCGCCAGCGCGCATGCCGCACTCACTGCCAAAGCGAGCAAAGTTTTCTGGAACATGGAAATCTCCTTGGGTCTACGGTGCGGCACATGCCATCACCAGTGCCGCAACGTTACGTCCGCTGGCGCCCCGGTTCCCGCGGTTTTACATTGAATTACCCCCGCTTACACACGCTTACACGTGGGCCCGAATGTAACGAATTGTTACGAACTGGCCGTGGCAACAAAATGTTACTTTTCTCCAGTGGAATTTTCGCGCGCGCGGGTCAATCATGGCTGCACGGGTACACGTACACAGACGCCATGCGTTGAATGTAGTCAAGCAAAGGCACGAACCGCCGGCGCCTGTGCAGTCCCGGATTATGGAGAAGGAGACCGATCATGTATGCGCGTGCCAAAACGATATTGACCCTTTTAATGGCGCTGTTCTTTGCCGTGCCCCTTGCCGGCGCGCAGCAATACGGGCCGGGGCAGGGCAGGGCAGCGTTTTCACAGCAGCAGCTCGACCAGATGCTGGCGCCGATCGCGCTGTATCCCGATGCATTGCTGTCGCAGATCCTGATGGCCTCGACCTATCCGCGCGAAGTCACAGAGGCGGCAAGCTGGTCGCGGCGCAATCCCGGCCTGAATGGCGACCGTGCCGTGCGCGCGGCCGAGCAGGCTGATTGGGACCCGAGCGTTAAGTCGCTGGTGGCGTTTCCGCAGATCCTCGACATGATGGACGAGAAACTCAGCTGGACGGAAGACCTCGGCGATGCGTTCCTCGACCAGGAAGCGCAGGTCATGGATACGGTGCAGTACCTGCGGCGCAAAGCGTATACCGCGGGCAGCCTGTCGTCTTCCGATCAGTACCGGGTCGATCTCGAGGACTCGAGCTTCGTCATCCGCTTTGCGAATCCGGAAGCCGTCTACCTGCCGTACTACAACCCGACTATCGTCTACGGCACGTGGTGGTGGCCGGCCTATCAACCGGTGTACTGGGCGCCGTGGCCCGGCTACTATTCGCGGGCGGGATACGCGCGCGGTTACGCGTGGGGCCCGGCCATTCCGGTTTCGCGCGGGTTTTTCTTCGGCGCGCCCGACTGGCGGCAACGCAGGGTCACTGTCGTCAACGT
>JAIOOZ010000299.1 GCA_021414185.1 Betaproteobacteria bacterium | reverse complement strand
CTTGTTTACTATCGCGTTGGGCACGCCGGCCGGCACGTGCATGCCGGTCCACGAGACCGTGCTGTAGCCGGGCACGCCGGCTTCGGCGATGGTCGGCAGCGTGGGCAGCGAGGCGCTGCGCTTTTCGCTGCTGACGCCCAGGGCCTTCAGCTTGCCGGTGCGCATGTGCGGCACCACCGCGAGCACGGTGCCGAATATGAACTGCACCTGGCCGCCCATCACGTCGACGACCGCGGGCCCCATGCCGCGGTAGGAAATATGCTGCGTTTTGGTCTGCGTCATGATCTTGAAGAGTTCCGCCGCGAGATGCGACCCGCTGCCGGTGCCGGTCGAGCCGAAATTGAGCGAGTCGGGCTTGTCTTTGGCGAGCGCGATGAATTCTTTCACATCGTTCGCCGGCACTTTCGGGTGAGTGACTAGCACATACGGTTGAAACGCCAGCTGCGTGACCGGCTTGAAATCCTTCAGAACGTCATACGGCAGGTTCGGCCGGGTAGTGGGATTGATGGCGAAACTCGGCGCCGACACGAGTATGGTGTAACCGTCGGCAGGCGCACTCACCGCCAGTTGCGTGCCGATGATGGTGCCGCCACCGGCGCGATTGTCGACGACCAGCTGCTGTCCCAGCATTTCCGACAGCCTTTGCGTGACTACGCGCGCAATGATGTCGGTGCCGCCCCCTGTAGCGTAAGGGACGATTACACGTATTGAGCGTTTCGGATAGGGCTCGCGGGATGCCGACACCTGTGCGATTAACACGGGGGCCGCGGCCGACTCACGGTCGATCGCATCCCGCAAGCGGGAGCCCTGCTCACTGCTCGCGTCCAGCCCACCCGTTGCATACGGCACGATGACGCGCACGGTTTTGGCGGGATACGCCTGCGCGATCGCGGCGGGCGCGATGACGCAGGCGGTCAGCGCAAAGACTGCCCGCAAGGCGCGGACGGGGCTAAGCCCGCTTATTTTGCGGCCTTGCGATTGAGTTCGAGCCGCGCATCGACCAGCGCGACCGTTTCATCGAGCACGGCGGATTTCATGCCTTTTTGCGCCGCGATGGTCTGCACCAGGCGGTCGACGCGCTCGATGTTCGGCAGGCCCGCAAAAAGCGCGCGCGCCGCGGAAGACGGGCTGCCGAGCGAGAGCGCGGCGTTCGCGTATTTTTCGAACGGCACGAGGTCTTTTTCGGCGGCGCCGAGCGATACGCACAGCTTGACCACCCAGTTGTAGACGTCGCGCGTGGCATTCAGGTCAGTATGCACCGCATCCTTGATCGAGCGCGCAGCGTCTTTTTGCACGCAGCGGTAATTGCCGGCGATCAGCATGCTCCATTTGGCGAGCGGGACGAAAACCGATTCGTGCACCTTGAGCTTGACCGGCAAATCAATTTTCCCGGAGCCGGTGTCGAATCTGACGGCGTCAATATCGGCGCCCAGCTGCCGCAGCATCGCAGTGTGTGCGTCGGAATCGAAGCGCGCCGCCTTGAAGTTGGTCGGCAGCCTGACCTGCAGCACGTTGATTTTTTCCTCGGGTGGGCGAAACGCCTGCGGGTCGGGGCTGCACAATGTCATGAGCTTCGGATCGAAGTTGTCCCACACCGTGGAGTCGGTATAGCTGCCCCTGCACTTTTCGGCGTCCACTCCCGGTACGCGTTTCAGATAAGTGTGCGGCGGCATGTTCATGATCGACATGCACGGCACCTTGGCCTTGGCTACTGCGTCAAGCAGCTCGCGCACGCCCGGCGAGCGGTACTGCGGCTCCTGCATTGCCAGTGCGACCAGATCGTAGTCGCCGGGTTTCACATCGGCGGTGCCAGCGGCGGACAGCTTGCCCGGCGCTTTCTTTGAATTGATTTCGACCAGGCCTTCGCGGCCTTTGATCGGCATCCGTATGATCGCGCCGTCCTTGTTGAATGCTTCGACTTCAACGGGCAAACATATCAGCGTCACGTCGTGCCCTGCGAGTGCCAGCTTGGTTCCCAGCAGCGAGCCGTACGACGCGCCCATGATCAATATTTTGTAGGTCTTTTGCATGAATTTCTCCGCCTTGGTATGAAGGGTGGATCTAATTTGTCCGGAAAGAAAGTTCCGGCTTGAGAGTCCACCGCAAGACCGAGATGCTATTCAATTAGCGCGCTTAACGCAATGAGTTCGATGCAGAAGCTTGTTGTCATCGCGCTCGATGAGCGTTTGCTGCACTGCATTCCGGCGCGCCGTTTTTGACTCGGCAACACCGCGGCCATTTTGACCGATGGCGTACCGCGCGTGTAATTCGCATACAATATTGCAGCGTACCTCTATGCTTGTTCATAAACCGACGAAAGGAGCCGCGTCATGTTCGAACGTTTCGGGCGCAGTTGGAAGCTGGTCAAGGCCAGTGGCGCGGTCCTGATGCAGGACCGGGACCTGATCGTGTTTCCGGCGATTTCCGGGGTCGCGGTGTTCGTGGTCAGCCTGTGCTTTCTGTTTCCGGCGCTGGGGCTGGGCGCGCTCGATGGCCTGCGCGACGACGGCCAGCTTTCCACGGCTGGTTACGTCATCGCATTCCTGTTCTATGTCAGCCAGTATTTCGTCATTTTCTTTTTCAATTCCGCGCTGGTCGGCGCCGTCATGATCCGGCTCGACGGCGGCAACCCCACGCTCCGCGACGGCTTGAAGATTGCCGCCTCAAAGCTCTACCCCATCCTGGGATACGCGGTCATCGCGGCCACCGTCGGCATGGTCCTGCGCATCATCCAGGAACGCGTCGGCTTTATCGGGCAGATCGTCGTCGGCCTCATTGGCCTCGGCTGGACGCTCGCGACCTATCTCGTGGTGCCGGTGCTGGTGGCGCGCGATGTCGGGCCGTTGGAAGCGGTGAAGGAAAGCGCGACCCTCTTCAAGGACACCTGGGGCGAAAACGTGATCGGCCAGGGCGGCCTGGGTATCGCGTTCAGTTTTATTCATTTCGGCGTCATTCTGTGCGGCGTGTTGCTGATGATGATGGCCGCGATGCTGCATAGCGCGGGCCTCGTTGTCATGATGGGAGTGATCACGGTCGGCGCCCTCGTGATGTCGGCGCTTATACACAGCGCGCTTTCTGGAATTTATTCCGCTGCGCTTTATCGCCACGCGTCCGGCAGCGGCGGCATGCAGGGATTCAATGCCGAGGTGTTGCAATCCGCTTTCGTGCCGAAGTAACTAGAACCCATCTAAAAAATAGTCTTCCTCCCCTTTCAATGGGGATCCCCGGACGGGGACAAGGGGAGGACCGAGGAGGGGATGGGTTGCTGTTAAGGCGTTAGTCATTGACCCACCCCCATCTTAGTCATTGACCCACCCCCATCCTAGCCTTCCCCCTGTCCCCCAAGGGGACTTGCTTCGCGGCGAAGGGGAAGGAACTTTTTTTAGGTTCGTCCGCCGCTTAATGCTTTTTTGAGATGACTTCTGGTTGGCAAGCCTCAGGCATTTGTGGCCTTGCGGCACTCGGGTGACGTTGCTTCCCGGATGATCTCGGCGAGGCGCTGGGTGCCCGGGCCGGCGGCATCGCGGTCGGCAAACACCAGGTAAAACACGTCAACTGTCGCAGGCACATCTTGCGAAATCCGCAAGAGCACCCATATCAGTCGATTGAACCAGGAGAGCGGACCATGAAAAAACTTTCGTTTATCCAGCGCAACGACCAGAAACATTGGGTGGGCAACGGGTTTCCGGTGCGCAGCGTGTTTTCGTACAACGACCGTGCCGCCGAGCTGTCGCCGTTCCTGCTGCTCGACTATGCGGGGCCGGCGACATTTCCGCCGACCACCGAGCGCAAGGGCGTGGGCGAACATCCGCACCGCGGTTTCGAGACGGTGACCATCGTCTATGCCGGTGAAGTCGAGCATCGCGATTCTTCGGGC
>JAIOOZ010000298.1 GCA_021414185.1 Betaproteobacteria bacterium | reverse complement strand
GGGCGGCGCGCTCGGCACCAACATATTGTCGGTGGTGCTCGACCGCCGCACGTTTTTTCACAGCGACGCGCTCTCCAGCCTGCAGACCGCGGGCAACAGCGCGACTGCTGAACTGCTGCGTACCATGCAGGGCGTGTTCGCGCAGGCCGGCGCCAGCGCCGACGTGCAGCAGGCGGCAGCACTGCATTACCTCGGCCGCGTGGTGCTGGCGCAGGCTTACACCATGGGATTCCGCGACAGCTTCCTGGTCGTCGCGATCGTGTTTGCGCTCGCGCTGATCCCGGCGTGGATTATGGGGGTGGGAAATACCGTGAGGGCGGGAGGGCGTGAGAGCGTGAAGAGAAGCCGTGAGGGCGCGAGGGCGTGAGGGCGTGAGGGGGAAAAAAACCGTGAGCGCGGGAGAGCGTGAGGGCGTGAGGGGGAAAAAAACCGTGAGCGCGGGAGAGCGTGAGGGCGTGAGAGGGTAAAAGGCCTGTAAATCCTCCAGAACTTATAACCTTCCGCTCTCCCGCTCTCCCGCCCTCACGGCTTTTGAGCTCAGTTGCCAAGATGCCGCGCTTAATGCATAAAGCTCATTCTTCATAACAAGAGCCGAAAGCCATGCCCACCGCACGCATAACCCCCGACTGCGAAATGCATTACCACCTCGACGATTTCACCGACCCGTGGAAAAAGTCGGAAGCGATATTGATGATCCACGGCAACGGCGAGCGCGGCGCGGCGTGGTACGGCTGGGTGCCGCATCTCGCGCGCGAATTTCGCGTGGTGCGGCCCGACACGCGCGGCTTCGGCGAATCGACGGTGATGCCGCGCGACTTTCCGTGGACCATCGATCTTGTTGTCGACGATTACCTTGCGCTGATGAAGCATCTTGGCATCGAGCGCTTCCATCTCATCGCGGCCAAGCTCGGCGGCACCGTCGCGCGCCATTTCGCGGCGCGCTGCCCCGATAAGGTGCTTACGCTCACTGTGGTCGGCACGCCGCCGCCGCATTGGGACCGCCTCGGCGCCAAGGCCGCGCACTCGACCGACGAGCTCGAGAAGGTCGGCGTCGAAGCATGGGCGAAGAAGAACATGGCCAAGCGCCTCGGCAGCAAGTTCCCGGCGGCGGGCGTCGAGTACTGGGGCAAGATGATGGGCAAGACCGCGGTGGATACCATGATCGGTTACGGCGAGGTCATCCCGTACGTCGACATCACCGCCGACCTGCCGCGCATCCAGTGCCCGACGCTCGTGATGACGACGGAAGCAAGCGCTCTGGGCTCCATCGAATCGACGCGCGTCTGGCAGAAAACCATACCGAATTCGGAGCTGTGCGTGATCCCGGGCGATTCCTACCACCTCGCCGCGACCGATGCCGACGTCTGCGCCGAAGAGACGCTGAAGTTTATCCGCAAGCATCGTAAGAAACCGTGAGGGCGCGAGGGCGTGAAGAGAAGCCGTGAGGGCGCGAGGGCGCGAGGGCGTGAAGAGAAGCCGTGAGGGCGCGAGGGCGTGAGGGCGTGAGAGCGTGAGGGCGTGAGGTCGCAGGGTCAAGCGATCAGGTTGTAAATCTTTTTCGGAACGACGCCGGGGTTTCGATTTCAAACCGGACTTTGCCGGTGAGCTCAAGCAATGCTTTGTCGCCCGTCACCAGTACATGGGCGTTTCCTCGCGCCGCGAGGTCGAGAAACTTCTGATCGTCGGGATCGCGGCAAGCCGGCAGGCTGGCGCGCCTGCTGCCGCGCGGTTTTACAACCTCGGCGTAGGGCAGGTAATCGCTCAAAAGGTCGCGAATTTTTTGTTCGTCGAGTGTGAGTTTGGGATAACTCAACACGCGGACGAGTTCGCCCGCGGATTGCGTGTCGATCAGCGGCGTATACAGGTGCTGCTGCCATGCGTGACGCAGCCAGACCATTGCGCCACGCTCGAACGCGAGCGCTGAAACGACCGCGTTGGTATCGAGAACGACTCTCAGCCCTTCCGCTTGCGGGCCCATTTGATGGCGTCGGCAATATCGATTTCGGTGATCTTCAGCGCGGCAAGTTTCCGGCGCGTGGCATCGGCCTGGCCGCGTTGCAGCGGCTCGAGAATGATGCGCCGGTTCTCCGTGCGAACTTCGAAATACTCGACGCCTGGAAACTGGGTCGCGATGGCCTTGGGCAGCGTAATCTGGTTCTTGACGGTCCGTTTTGCGAGCATTTGCGCTCCCGTGCATTAGTAGGAAAGTAAGGAAATCTTACCACGGCGGCCAGATCGGCTCAATGGGCACGCCTGTTGCACAAGGCGATGCTGCGGCGGACGGGTCTTGAATCCGAAATCCGCTAGAATCGCCGCACCGTTTGCGGAAAAATCCAGTAACTGACCCGATGATCCCGGCACGCATCGTTTCCTTTATGCGAGATGCTCGCTTCCTGACCGCGTCGCTGTTCGCGCTGCTGGCGCTCGACGCCGCGGCGCAGACGTATCCGCACAAGCCGATCCGCATCATCGTGCCGTACCCGCCGGGCGGGCCGAGCGACATGCAGGCGCGGCTGGTCGGTATCGAGCTCACCAAGGCGTGGGGCCAGACGTCGGTGATCGACAACCGCGGCGGCGGCAGCGGCATCATCGGCACAGAGTTGGCGGCGCGCGCCGATGCCGACGGCCATACGCTGATCCTGATGTCGGCCACCAACGCGGTGCAGCCGGCCCTCTATCCGAAATTGCCGTACGGTCTCGCGCGCGATTTCGCGTTCATTACGCAGATCACGGCGGGGCCGGGCATCGTCGTGGTCAATCCTTCACTGCCGATACGTTCGGTGTCCGAACTCATCGCGTACGCGAAAGCGCGTCCCGGCAAGGTGCTGTTCGGCTCGGCGGGCAACGGCGCGCCCAGCCATCTCGCGGTCGAACTCCTGAAAGTGATGGCGCAGATCGACGTCGTGCACGTGCCGTATAAAGGCATGGCGCCGGCGCTGACCGACGTGCTCGGCGGGCAATTGCAATTCAGCATACCGACCATCGCTGGCGGTTTGCCCTTGAGCCGCGCGGGAAAATTGCGCGCGCTGGCGGTGACCGGTGCCAAGCGCTCGCCGGCGGAGCCCGATCTGCCGACGGTGGCGGAGGCCGGCGTCCCCGGTTATCAGGCATCGAACTGGTACGGCATGGCGGCCCCCGCCAAAACGCCGCGCGTGCTCGTCGTCAAACTGAACCAGGAATTCACGCGCATCATGGCGGTGCCCGAATTACGCGACAAGCTTCTGAACGTCGGCATGGAGCCGACGACCACGACGCCCGAGCAGTTCACGGAATACGTGAAGCTTGAGGTCGTGAAGTGGGCGAAGGTAGTGAAGAGCGCGGGGATCAAGGCGGACTAGTACTGCGTTAGCCGGCTAGATCTGTTCCCTCCCTTTCAAGGGGAGGGCCGGGGTGGGGATGGGTTGGCATTGGAGTGTTGGTCATTGACCCATCCCCCTCCTAGCCTCCCCCTTGAAGGGGGAGGAATATTATTTTTGCTACCATGCTGCGCATTTGCAGTTTCCCCCGCCGTTTGCTACAACCTTTGTTCCTGTCCACGTATCGAATTCCGCTAAAACAACCTGCATGACCATCTGGCTCACTATCGCATTGGCGCTGTTCAACATGACCGGCACCCGCGCCGCGCGCGTGCTGGCGGTGCTCTACGCGCTGCAGCTCGATGCGTCGCCTTTGACCATAGGCGCTTTGGCCGCGGCGTTCGCGCTGTTCCCCATGCTGCTGTCGTGGCCGGCGGGCCGCATTTCCGACCGCTACGGTCCGCGCTGGCCGCTGACGCTGGGCGCGCTGTGCAGCGCGTGCGGCATGCTGCTGCCGAGCCTGGTGCCGACGCTGCCTATGGTGTTTGTCGCCGCGACCATGATAGGCATAGGCTCGACGTTCTACAGCGTCTCGCTGCAGAACATGGTCGGCGCGGCCAGCAGTGCCGAAAACCGCGCGCGCAACTACAGCAATTACGCAATGGCCATTTCGGCGGCGAACTCGATCGGGCCCCTGATCGCCGGCTTCGGGCTGGACAACGCAGGGCACTCGTTCGCATTTCTGTATGTCGCGCTGTGTTTCATGTTGCCGGTCGGCATCCTTGCCGCATGGGGCGGGCGCCTGCCGCAAGGCAAGCGCAGCACGGCGCCGCCGCTGAAGCTGCGCGATACTTTGACGCATCCCCGCATCTGGCCGATCCTCGCGGCGAGCAGCCTCGCGCAAAGCGGGCTCGACATCTTCCAGGTTTACATCCCGGTCTATGGCAGCGCGCACGGCCTGTCCGCATCGGCCATCGGCATCGTCATCGCGATGTGCGCGGTGGGCGGATTTGCCGCGCGCATCATACTGCCGACGCTGATGGAGCGCTTCAATGGCGAAAGAGTGTTTGCCTACGCGCTGGTGCTGGGCGGGCTGACTTTGGCACTGGTGCCGTTCGTGTCGACCGTGACGGCGCTCTCGGCGATCGCGTTCTTTTTCGGCTGCGGCCTCAACGTCAGCCAGCCGATTTCGCTGACCATCATGTATGCGCGCTCGCCGGAAGGTCGCTCGGGCGAAGCGCTGGGGGTGCGGTTCGCGCTCGACAACGCAACACGGCTGGTGAGCCCGATCATATTCGGCATGATCGCGGGCGCGGCCGGTATCGCGTGGCTGTTCTGGATCAACGCGGCGATGCTGACGGGCGGCAGCACTTTTGTGCGGCCGGGGAA
>JAIOOZ010000365.1 GCA_021414185.1 Betaproteobacteria bacterium | reverse complement strand
CGTCGCGCTGGCGCTGTATCTGGCGCTCATCCTGTTTACGTTCAACAAGGCCGATCCGGGTTGGTCGCATAGCGCCGGCGTCGAGCAAATCAGGAATTCCGGCGGACGCGTCGGCGCCTGGCTTTCCGACATCCTGCTTTTTGTATTCGGTCTGTCCGCGTGGTGGTGGGTCGTGCTTTGCGGGTTCGTCGTGCGCTGGAGTTTCCGGCGCATCGAAAACGTAGCCTCGGCCGACCGGCGGTCTTACGTAGTGGTTGGCGTCGGTTTTACTATCCTGCTGGTCGCGAGCGCAAGCATGGAGGCGTTGCGTTTTTACAGCCTCAAAGCCACTTTACCGCTTGCCCCGGGCGGCATGCTGGGCGCGGGATTGAGCGGATTGCTGGCGACAGCCGTAGGCTTTACCGGTGCCACGCTCGTGCTGTTGGCGTTGATCGCAATTGGTCTGAGCCTTTTCACCGGCATGTCGTGGGTCGCTTTTCTCGAAGGCTTTGGCGGCCGGCTCGAGGGTATTTATCAATTTGCCAAGGAGCGCTGGGCAAACTGGCAGGACCGGCGTGCCGGCGCAGCGGCCACGATCGAACGCGAAGAAGTCGTGGAGGAGAGCAAGAAGAAACTGGAAATCCACGAACCCATACGCATCCAGCCAGCGAAGGTCGAGATCCAGAAGTCGCCGCGCGTCGAACGCGAGAAGCAGGTGCCGCTGTTTGAAAACCTGCCCGACTCGCCGTTGCCGCCGTTAAAGCTGCTCGATGAGCCGGAAAAAGCCGTGGCAGTCGTCAGCACCGAAACGCTCGAATTCACGTCGCGCCTGATCGAGAAAAAATTGCTCGATTTCGGCGTCGAGGTGAAAGTCCTCGCAGCCTATCCGGGCCCCGTCATCACGCGCTACGAAATAGAGCCTGCCGTGGGTGTAAAGGGAAGCCAGATCATAAATCTGATCAAAGACCTGGCGCGCGCGCTGTCCGTGATCAGCATACGTGTGGTCGAGACCATCCCGGGCAAGAGCTGCATGGGCCTCGAAATCCCCAATCCCGAACGGCAGATCGTGCGGTTGTCGGAGATCGTCAGCTCGCAGATCTATGCCGACATGAATTCGCCGCTGACACTCGCGCTGGGCAAGGACATCGCCGGTAATCCAATAGTTGCCGACCTTGCGCGCATGCCGCATCTGCTGGTTGCCGGCACGACGGGCTCGGGGAAATCGGTCGCCATCAACGCGATGATCCTGAGCCTGCTCTACAAAGCGCCGCCCGCGCAATGTCGATTGATTCTCGTCGATCCCAAGATGCTTGAATTGTCGGTATACGAAGGCATTCCGCATTTGCTGGCGCCGGTTGTGACCGATATGCGCCAGGCGGCCAATGCGCTCAACTGGTGTGTGGCCGAGATGGAACGGCGCTATCGCCGGATGTCGGGCCTGGGCGTGCGGAACATGGCCGGGTTCAACCAGAAAATCCGCGAGGCCGCAAAAGCCGGTAAACCGATTCCGAACCCACTGACGTCGACACCCGAAAGCCCGGATCCGCTGCTGGAGATGGCGCTGATCGTCGTTGTCATCGACGAGCTTGCCGATTTGATGATGGTCGTCGGCAAGAAGGTGGAGGAACTCATCGCGCGGTTGGCGCAGAAGGCGCGCGCGGCCGGTATACATCTGATACTGGCGACGCAAAGACCGTCGGTCGACGTAATCACCGGTTTGATCAAGGCGAATATTCCGACGCGCATTGCGTTCCAGGTGTCGGCGCGCGTCGATTCACGCACGATTCTGGACCAGATGGGCGCGGAGGCGTTGCTGGGGCAGGGCGACATGCTGTATTTGCCGCCGGGCACCGGTTTGCCCCAACGCATCCACGGTGCTTACGTTGCTGACAATGAAGTGCACAGGGTCGTTGATTACCTTAAAAATCTCGCGCAACCGCAGTATGTGGAAGGCGTGCTTGAAGAGCCCGAGTCGGAAGGCGAAGGCGTGTCGGCGGTCGATGGCGGCGGTAGTAATGCGGAGTCGGATCCTCTGTATGACCAGGCGGTGGAAATCGTGCTGAAAACGCGGCGGGCGTCGATTTCTCTCGTGCAGCGCCATTTGCGCATCGGCTATAACCGGGCAGCCCGGCTTATCGAGCAGATGGAGCGCGCAGGCATGGTGTCGGCGATGCAATCCAACGGCAACCGCGAAGTGCTGGCTCCCGCTTCGGTAGCTGAATAATTCTGGCGCGGATGCTGAATTTTGCGTGTCCGCTGATGTCTGACGGTTAAGGACGCATTGAGGGACGGGCGATGATCAGGTTGTTGATGCCATTGTTGTTGCTGATGCTGGTCTCGCCGTTCGGCGCGGCGGCTGCGGATGAAACACGCGGTATGGCTTTCGATGTCTACATCCGGCTGCAGAACGGCATGAACGAAGGCGAGCTCCTGCTCCGGGCGGGCAAGCCGGATTCGGAATCGGTCGAGAACCTTCGCGGCAATATCATCAAGAGCTATTATTATTTTCCGACCGCTTCGGATCCGTGGATCACCACTGTCACGCTGCGCGGCGGCCGTATCATCAACCTGGAACGGGTCAAGAAGACATTCTGATGCGAATCGCACTGGCACTGATTTTCATGTTGACGTGCGTGACGGCGCGCGCGGCAAGTATCGAAATGCTCAAGGGGCTGTTGCAGCAGACGACGTCCGGCAAGGCGCGCTTCGCGCAAATCGTCGTCGACAAAAATCTCAAGGAACTGCAGAAAGCCACCGGCACCATGCAATTCGTGCGCCCCGGCCTTTTTCGCTGGCAGTACGACAAGCCGTATGAGCAGACCATAGTCGGCGATGGCGCCAAGCTTTGGATTTACGACAAGGATCTCAACCAGGTCACGGTGAGAAAGCTGGATAAAGCGCTGGGCGGCAGTCCCGCTGCATTGCTCGCGGGCAGCAACGAGATCGATAAATTGTATACCCTGACCAATCTCGGCCCGCAGGAAGGTCTCGACTGGCTGGAGGCCGTTCCCAAGTCCAAGGACAATACGTTCGAGCGTATCCGGCTCGGCTTTAGTCAGGCAGGGTTGGAGGCAATGGAATTACGCGACCAGTTTGCGCAAACCACGGTCATCAAATTCGCCGGCGTCGAGCGTAATCCGAAAATCGCGCCGGAAGTGTTCAGGTTTACGCCGCCCAAGGGCGCCGACGTCATCACCGATTGACCGACCTTTCCGCCGGCCAGTCGTGAACGATCTTTTCGCCAAGCACGAGCCGGCGGCACCGCT
>JAIOOZ010000364.1 GCA_021414185.1 Betaproteobacteria bacterium | reverse complement strand
GACCATAAGGCGGTCGATTTCGATTACCGTCCGGCACACGGCAAGCTGTGCAAGGAATGTGGAAATTCGGCGGTGATCAAAAAGGACGGCTGCGAATTCTGCACGGCGTGCGGCGCCATTGGAGCGTGCGGATAGACCTCGCATGAAAACCGTCGCTCTGCCGGCAATGGTCGCGTGAAAACCGTCACACTGAATACCGGCGAACGCGTTCCCGCGTTCGGCCAGGGCACCTGGTACATGGGCGACGACCGCGCGACGCGCGCGGAAGAAATTGCAGCGTTGCGGCTGGGTCTCGATCTCGGCGCCACTCTCATCGACACCGCAGAGATGTACGGCGATGGCCGCGCCGAGCAACTCGTCGGCGAAGCGATCGCCGGACGGCGCGACGAAGTTTTTCTCGTCAGCAAAGTCCTGCCGCACAACGCTACACGGCGCGGCACCGTTAGCGCGTGCGAAAAAAGTCTCAAGCGCTTGAAAACCGACCGGCTCGATCTCTACCTGCTGCACTGGCGCGGCGGCGTACCGTTTGCGGAAACGCTGGCAGCGCTGATGGCGCTCAAAAGCGCCGGCAAGATCCGCCACTACGGTGTCAGCAATCTGGATTTCTCCGACATGCAGGAAATGTGGCCGCTCGCCGGCGGCGCCGAAGTCGCGACCAACCAGCTGCTGTATAACCTCACGCGCCGCGGCATCGAGTGGGATTTGCTGCCGTGGCTGCGCGAGCGGCGCGTTCCGGTCATGGCATATTCGCCGCTCGAACAGGCACGGCTCGCCGGCAATGCAAAGCTGAAGTCCTTCGCACAGCGTCACGGCATGACACCGGCGCAGGCTGCGCTCGCCTGGCTGCTGGCCGCAGACGACGTCATCGTCATCCCGAAATCCGGACGGCGCGAGCGGCTGCGTGAAAATTTTGGCGCGCTAGCCCACACGCTGACCGCGGCGCAACTCAAGGAACTCGACGGCCTGTTTCCGCCACCGCAAGGCCCGCGCGCGCTCGAAATGCTGTAGGGCGCCGATCACGCGCCAGTCCACCCCGCCCGTCGAGTCCTCGGCAGCCGGTGCCTGCTTTCCGGCAGGCTTGGACGCATTTTTACCCACCGTCGACCGGTTTTCTCATACAAACAGGCATTAAGTCCGTCAAAATGCACTTTTAAGCCACTTATGCGTCTTGGCCCGAAAATTGCAGAAAGTTTGAACGGCCTGCGCCAGCCCGCAGGGCTATCCAGGTACCATATCGATCACGGCGGCTGGAGCAGCAAGGAGGCGTACATGCTTGAAGTTGACCTGAAGGATACCGACCCTATCGTCGAGCGCTCGATCACGGAGAGCTGCGCGGCTTTCGGCAGCGTGACGTCGGTCAAAGTGCACCGTGAGCCGTCGCCTTTCGCATTGATCGAGATGTCCCAGCGCGAGCAGACTTACGAGGTCGCGGCCCAGTACGGCGGTTCGGCCTTCGGCACCTCGGCGCTCATCCACCTGGCGCAAAAAGGCACGGGCGGCTGACGCAGCCGGCGCGCAGCGTTGCGCGCCATCAATTCACGGCACGCGGCACGGCGTTCCTCGCCGCAGACTTTATCCGCTATGATTCCGGCATCGACCATCTGAAGACCGCGGCCCCGCGTCTTCCTGCATCAGGCGCCCTCAACATGGCAATGCGTTCCACCGGTTTTTCCATGATCGAAATGTTGGTGGTGGTGGCGATCATCGCCATCCTCGCGCTGATGGCGGCGCCCAGCTTTCAGGACCAGATCATCCGCGACCAGATCAACGCCGCGCTGCCGCTCGCCGACATCGCGAAAACGCCGAACGCCGCGTCGTGGGCGATGCTGCAGACGTTTCCGCCGGACAATGCGAGCGCCGTGCTGCCGCCTGCCGACAAGATCGTCAACAATGCGATCAGTGCGGTGGCAGTCGAGGACGGCTCGATACACATCACGTTCGGCAACCGCGCGAACGGCGTCATCAACGGCAAGATCCTCACGCTGCGCGCGGCGGTGGTGGAAGACGCGCCGGTGGTGCCGGTGACCTGGGTCTGCGGCTACGCCGAAGCGCCCGAAAAAATGACCATACACGGCCAGAACAGGACCAATATTCCGGCCGCTTTCCTGCCGTTCGCCTGCCGCTCGCGCACGCCCAAGAAATAGCCTTGTGCCGCAGCAGCGCTATTGCGGTCTTTCGCCCCTCACCTGAACGCGGTGCATCATGCGCCGCTGGCTGGCGTCGAAAGGGTCGCGCCTGTGCACGAGGCAACGATTGTCCCAGATCAGCGTGTCGCCGAGCTTCCATTCGTGGCCCCAGGTGAATTCCGGCCGCGACGCATGCGCCCATAATTCGTCGAGCAGCGCTTCGCTTTCATCCAGCGGCAAGCCAAGGATATAGGCGTTGCGGCGCCGGCCGAGATACAGCGCCTTCCTGCCGGTGGCCGGATGCACGCGGAACACCGGGTGCCGCGCGCCCGGTGCCTCGCGCGGATCGCTGACTTCCTTGAAGCCTTTGCGCAACTGTCCACCGCTGTTGTACGACTCGTCGTGAATGATCATTTTGCCGTCGAGCGCGCTGCGCGTTGCCGCTGGCAGCGTGTCGCACGCGAGATACTGGTTGGAAAAATACGTGTTGCCGCCGACCGGCGGCAGCTCCAGCGCATGCAGTATTGCGTACGAAACCGGCACGTCCCGGTATGACATGTCGGTATGCCAGATCGCCTCGCCGGCACCGAGATTGCCCTTGGGCTGACCGTCCTCGATGATGTTGGAGATCACCAGCACGTCGGGATAGGCGTCAATATAGGGTTTGCCGATGATGCTCATGCCCGGCGGCTCGAGTTCGCCGAAACGCTTGCCCAACGCGATCAATTGCGGATCGTCGATCGGCTGCCCCCTGACCACCACCACCTGGTGGTCGTAAACGGCCTGCCGGATGCCGTCAAACATCGCGGCGGTGAGGTTGACAAGATCGACGCCGCGCACTTCCGCGCCGCACGCCTTGCCGGATGGAACAACTTCAACCACTGTGGAACGGGCGCCTGATGGCGCGGAAACCCGGGCTGCTTGCATTGCTTCCTCCTTCAGAACAAACGTATGATGCGCATGACTGGTTCACCCATCCCGCATACCGACGACTGCACATGCCGCGCAAAGCTTTACGCACCCGGCTCGAAATGGACGCTGCCGCCCCCCTGTACCGGCAGGTTGAAAAACAGATCCTGCAATGCCTGGCCGAGGGCGAATGGAAACCGGGCGGCCAGCTGCCGACCGAAAGCCAGCTCGCCGAGCGCTTCGGCGTGGCGGTGTTCACGATCCGCGCCGGCATCGCCGAACTGGTCGCCGCCAATATCCTGGTGCGCAAACAGGGTAAAGGCACTTTCGTTGCGCGTCACACGCGGCAACGCCAGCGCTACCAGTTTTCGCATGTGTTCGGCAACGACGGCCTGCAGATGTTTCCCGACCGCGAGTTGATATCCTTCAGGCGCGAAACCGCACCGGCGCCGCTGCAGGCGATATTGCGGCTGCAGGGGGAAACGCGTCCCGCAATATTCGAAATCGAATGCCTGCTTACCACTGGCCTGCAGCGTGTGGCGGCGATGCAAATCACGCTTCCCGCAAAAAAATTTGCCGGCCTCACCGCGCGCACCATTCGCGCCAGCGACGAGAACCTCTACGCGGTCTACCAGAACGCGTGCGGCGTCAACGTCATCCGCATCGAAGAACGGGTGCATGCGGCAGTTGCGGCGTCCGCCATCGCGCGCGCGCTGAAGGTTGCACCCGGCAGCCCGCTGCTGCGCATCGAGCGCATTGCCTACACGTATAACGATGTGCCGGTCGAGTTTCGGGTTCGCCATCTGGATGCCGCCAAATATCACTATCGCCTGGGTGAAGGCGGTCTCTAGGCGACCGCCACGGGAGCAAAGCGTTCGCTTCGCGTCTCGTGCGCGCTCAGCACGGCGCGATCGACCTCCGGCCAATACCCGGGGCGCAGCACAATGCAACCGTCTTCGAACGGCAGCGGGTTTGCGAGCAAACGCACCTTGGGCTTGAGAAAACCGTTCATGTCTCCCGCGCGGGTGAGAAAGCCGCGCGATACGCAGGCTTCCACCCAGCACATGAGTTCGGTAGCGACGCCGTCGCCAAGACAGATATCGAGGCCGCGGCTGCGCGCCAGCGTCATGGCACGTATTGCGCGCTCGACGCCGCCGACACGCTTTAACTTGAGCTTTACCAGCTTGACCCCGTCGATGCCGGCCGCCCTGTTTATGTCGGCATCGGTGCGAATCGATTCGTCGAGCATCAGGGGCACCGTGGAAACTTTGGCCACTGCGGTATTTGCCGCCCACTCGTCCGCCTCGCACGGCTGCTCGAACAAATCGATGCCGTCCGGGTTGAGGCTGGACGCAAACCGGCATCCCTGCGCCTCGTCGTAGCCGCGGTTGGCGTCGAGCGTAATGCGCGCCCGCCCCCGTGCCGCCGCCTGGATCAGCGCTATGCGCGCGAGATCGTCGTCGACCTGCCAGCCGACTTTCCCTTTGAACGTGCGGTAGCCCTGCGCAAAGCGGGCTTCGACTTCGGCTTCGATGTCCGCCTGGTTGGCGCCGGCAATCGGCACCAGGAGCGGTATGCGCGTCTCCGCCTTGACTTCCAAAGCCGGGTGGCGCTCCAGCACCGCGAGCGCAGTCAATATCGCACAGGAGGCGAACGGCGCGCTGTCAACTTCTCCGTCGACCAGCGACTTTGCTTGCGCAACAGTTTTGCCGAGCAGGCGCGCCGCGACTGTCCGGCAAAATTCCCATGCGCCGTCGGCGGTTTCAGCCGTGGAGCCGGCGGGAATATAAGCTTCGCCCCAGCCAGTATTGCCGTCAGTGTCGCGGACCTCGACAATGATGGGCTCGAATTCCGTGTAGGTGCGGAACGACACCCGGTACGGTTTGGTGAGCGGCAATTTAAGCTGGCGCAGCGCGATTTCCTGGATAACCATGGTCTCGTTGGTGCAAGCGGCAACAGTTGATAAAAAAGCTTACTTGCGTATCATACGTATGACTTGCAAGATACAACAAATACAAAAGTCCGACAACCCGGAGGAGGTTTTTACGTGAGGTTCATCGTCAATGCGGCCCTGCTCGCTCTGGCAGTGCTGCCCGGTCCGCTGCACGCCGACAACTATCCGACGCGCCCGGTACGCGTCATCATTCCGTTCGCCGCCGGCGGCACCTTTGATCTCGTCGGACGCGTCGTCGCGCAAAAGCTTGGCGAGCTGTGGGGCCAGCAGGTCGTCGCCGATAACCGGCCCGGCGGCGCCACGCTGATCGCGTCCGAACTGGTGGCAAAATCGAACCCGGACGGCCATACGATTTATTTGTCGCCCAATTCACTGGCGGCCAATCCGTCGCTGCACGCCAAGTTGCCTTATGCGCAACGCGACCTGCAGTCCGTCGTGCTGGTCGCCGCCCAACCCATGGCGCTCGGCGCCCATCCGACTTTCAAGGCGAACTCGATCAAGGAATTGATCGACATGGCGAAGGCCGCTCCCGGCGGACTCAACTACGGCACGGCCGGGATCGGCAGCGGCGGTTATCTCGCCGGCGAGATTTTCAAGCTGGCAGCCGGCATCGACGTCGTCCACATCAGCTACAAAGGCGGGAACGTGGCGATGATCGAGGTGATGGCCAACCAGATCAATCTGGTCATGACCGGGCTGCCCAACCTGCTGCCGCATTACAAGGCCGGCAAACTGAAAATACTGGCGGTCACCGACGGCAAACGTTCGGCCGTCGCCAAAGAGATCCCGGCCATCGGCGAAACGGTGCCCGGTTATGAATTCCGCAACTGGTTTGGCCTTATCGTGGCGCGCGGCACGCCTGCACCACTCATCCGGCGCATCAACGCCGACGTAAACCGGATCCTCGACACCGGCGATACACGCCAACGCCTGCTCGACCAGGGTTTCGAGGTGATCGGCGGAACCACGGAAGAATTCGATCGCGTCATCAGGGAAGACACGGTAAAGTTCGCGAAAGTGCTCAAGGGCGCGGCGAATCGTGCCAACTGACCCTGAAGTGCAGTCTAAAATGGCGCGATGCCCATCTTCGAAATTTTCAGCCTGCTGGCGCTTGCCGCCATCGCGTGGCTGTGGCTCGACAGCCTGAAAGCGCGCGAAGTTGCCGTGCGCGCCGCGCGCGCGGCATGTTCAGCCGATGACCTGCTGCTGCTCGACGACACGGTGGCGATCGCCAACCTGAAACCGGTGCGCGACGATGATGGCCACGTCAAACTGCAGCGCGCCTACAGTTTCGAATACAGCGACACCGGCAACAACCGGCTTCAGGGCAGCATCGTTTTACTCGGCCACCGCGTTACCCTGCTCAACGTGGGGCTGCGCCTGCCGCCGGAAGTGCGCACTTTGCATTAGCGTTGCCGACAAAAAAATAGAAGGAAATCTGCCATGGCCAAAACCAGACGCGTAGACGTGCACAGCCACGTGTTCCCGCGCGAAATGTTCGACCTGATACGGGCGCGCCCGCACGACTACGGCATGCATTTCGCGAATACGCCGGCCGGCGAGAAGCTCCTGCGCGACGACGGCCATGCGACTCCGCTGTTCGACGAATTTTTCGATGCCGATGCAAAGGTCGCCGGCATGGACCGCAAGGGCCTCGACATTTCGGTGATCTCGCCGACGCCGATGATTTATTTTTACAATCTCGATGCCGACCGCGCGGCCACCGCAACGCGCGTGACCAACGACGGTGTGGCCAACATGGTGGCGCAGCGTCCTGACCGCTTGCGCGGCATGGCGACGCTGCCGATGCAGAATACCGACGCCGCGGTCGCTGAACTCGAGCGCGTCGTCAAAGAACACGGTTTCCGCGCCATTGAACTCGGCTGCACTATAGTCGGCGATCAGCTTGCGGAAAAACGCTACCGTCCAGTGTTGAAACGCGCGCAGGAGCTGAAGGTCTTCATTTTCACGCATCCGCATTTCACGGGCGACCGCTGCGGCCTTGAACCCTACTATCTCTCCAATCTGGTGGGATTTCCGCTGGATACGGTGACCATGGCGGCGCACCTGATGTTCAGCGGCGCGCTCGACGAGCTGCCGGACCTGCGGATCGTGCTCGCCCATGGCGGCGGCTACCTGCCGTACCAGATCGGACGGCTCGCGCACGGCTACGCGGTGCGCAAGGAACCGCACGCGCACCAGGCGACTTCGCCGCGCGACCTGCTGCGCCGTTTTTACTTCGACGCGCTGACCCACGACGACAAAGCCCTGGCTTTTCTGATCGAGCAGGTCGGCGCGGACCGCGTGACCCTCGGCACCGACGCGCCATTCGACATGGGCGAGGAAAATCCGCTCGCGCGACTCGACACCGTGCCGGATTTAAGCGCCGCGGACCGCGATCGCGTGCTCGGATTGAATGCGCTCGGATTGCTCGGCGAGAACGCTTAGCCCGCCCTACTCGCCCTTGATGCCGGCTGCCTGGATCACCTTCCCCCACTTGGCAATTTCGCTTTGCACGAAAGCGGTGTATTGCTCCGGCGTCTGGTGGATGGGGTCGGCGCCCTGCGAAGTCAGCCTGTCCTTGAGATCCGGTGAGTTGAGCGCGCGCGCAATTTCACCGTTCAACCGGTCGATGATGGCGCGCGGCGTTTTCGCCGGCGCCGACACGCCGTACCAGGCCGTCACCTCGTAGCCTGGCACGCCGCTTTCCGCGACCGTCGGCAATTCGGGCGCCGCGGACGCGCGCCGCGCCCCGGTGACCGCCAGCGCGCGCAACCTGCCATCGCGCACGTACTGGATCGCGGTGGGCATGTTCGCAAACATGATCTGTGTCTGCCCCGCGATCAGCTCAATGGCGGCGGGCCCGCCGCCCTTGTACGGAATATGCACCCAGCGGATGCCCGTCATGTACTGAAAAAGTTCGGCGGAAAGGTGGACGGTGGTGCCGGTGCCCGACGACGCAAAATTGATCGCGCCGGGACGCCGCTTCGATAACGCGATCAGTTCCTTCACGTTGCGCGGCGGAAACTGCGGGTGTATCACGACGATATTCTGCGCTTCCGCCACCAGCGAGATAAACGCGAAATCCTTGATTGAATCGTACGGCAGTTTCATCAACGCCGGATTGGTCGCATGGCCGGGCGCGTTGAGCAGTATGGTGTAACCGTCGGGTGCCGCGCGCGCCCCCAACTCAGTCGCGATCGCAGTGTTTGCGCCGCCGCGGTTCTCGACCACCACAGACTGCGCGAGGTTTTCCGTCAGTTTCTGCGCCAGCGCGCGCGCCACGATGTCATTGGTGCCGCCGGCGACGAAGCCGACCAGGAAGCGTATGGGTTTGTTCGGGTAGGCCTGGGCCAGCGCGGCGTCTGCAGAGAGAGACAGCACAGCTATCAGCGCCGTGCCGACGAAAGTCTTCAGGATATTCATTGCTCTCCTCCGGTTGGCGCGGGCTTTATAGCCCGCTTGTTTGCGCGTTTTGCCATCGAGGCGACTACTGCCCCCGTAATCATGCCACCGATCAAAGTGACATTGCTGGTACTGCGGAAAAAACCTTGCGGCGCGCGCAGGATGTTCGAAGTTTCGCTTTTCGACTGCGTTCCGTGCAAATTCTCACGAATCCTGTCGTGTTGCCGCCGGCATTGCGCCGCCAGGCGGTCATTTACGCAGGCTGAATGGGCGCGGCATGCGGACAAACATAGTAAAATATTGCTGTTAAGCGCGAACCATTTCCGGCGGCAATACATCGAAGAAAATGGACGCATCGAGAAAATCCGTCCGGCCCGGGTAGTCAAAAATCAGGAGAAACAATAATGCGCGTTATTTCCTTAATCACCAGATTCGCCGCCATGTCGCTGTTGGCCGGCTTTGCATCGGCCGCGATTGCCGCTGATGCCGGCGCCATCCAGGAACTCAGAGGCGATGTGACGATCACCAATTCCGACAACGTGACGCGCAAGGCGGGCGCCAGGGAAAGAATTCAGTCCGGCGACACGGTCACGACCGAAGCGAAGAGCGAAACGCTGATCAAGATGGCTGACGATTCGACAGTCATCATTCGTCCGAATTCGCGCTTCCAGTTTACGGAATTCAAGTACACCAAAACGGCGGCCGACTCGTCGCTGGTCACCCTGCTGCGCGGCACTGCGCGTATGGTCACCGGCCTGATCGGCCGGCGCAACAAGGACAGCGTGCGCGTAAATACCGTCACGGCAACGATCGGCATACGCGGCACGGACTTCGAAGTGGCGGTAATTCCGGAAGATACGGCGGATGCGCGGGCCGGCGTCTACAACCTGGTGCACGACGGCGCAACCAATATCAAGCTGACCCAGCTCGACAAGAACCTCGACGTGAAGAAAAACCAGACTGCATTCGCGCCGGACAAACCGAGGCCCGGCGAAGAACCACTGCAGATCCTGCGCGACACGCCGATATTCCTGCAATCGGGCGGCGGCCTCGATGCGTTGATCCAGTCGATCACGATTCAAATACCGATGATCCGCTGAAGCGGGGTCGGCGCAAAAAAACGGGACGCTGAAGCGTCCCGTTTTTATTTTTGCGCGAGACAGGACGAGTTGCGCAGTTCCTTCCACTCATCGCCCCAGCAACACAGGTGATCGAATTTTTCCTGGTCGACCACCCGGGCGCCGGTCACACGCTGCAGAAACCTGCTCGCCGTCGATGGCGGCACCACTTTATCGCGCAGACCCCTGAAGTGCGTTTGCCGCACGCTGCGCAGGCGGTCGGCGCTATCCGCCGGGTTCAGCGACATATCCAGGCGCGAGACGCCGACGGCAGCGGTCCATGCATCGGTGTCGAGCGGCGCCGCGATGGTCACCAGGCAGCTGACATCGCTGCGGCGGGCGGCGATCAACGCAGCCATCGCGCCGCCGCCCGAATAGCCGACCAGGTTGATTTCCGTGGCGCCGTAGTTGCGCTTGATCTGATCTACGGCGGCACTCATGGCCGCGACCGCTTCGTTGCTGAAGCGCGCCTGCATCCACAACCGCGGATCGCAATTGAGAAGGTCTGCTTTGCCCAGGTACTGGCAGGGCCGTCCGAGATAAGCGGTCGCCGCTGACGGGTCTGCAATCGCCATGCGCATGACCACCGGTTTGAGCGGAGTCGGGTCGGCGGGCGGCTCGTCGGCGAGACGCCACGGCGCGCCGTCGCTTTCTATGTACACCGTCATGCGCGCATTGACCGCACCCGGCGCAACGCGCCTGGCATATGCGCGCAGTCGCGCATCAGGCACTTCCAGTGGCATGAACCCGGCTTCGGCCGCCAGCGTGCGCGTGTGCTCGGCCGGCGATTGCAGCACCGCGCACGCGACACAAAACAAAACTGCCGAGCCGGGAAGGACCCAACTCGGCAGTTTCATTTTATGCAGATCATGCTGCCGGCGAATTGCCGCCCGCAGCACCGGAAGCCGTCCTAGAACCGGACCCCGACGCTGAGCAGGAACTGATTATTTTTTACTTCCGAACGGCCGCGCTCGGTGGAGTACTGGAAGCTGCCATAAACCGGGCTGTCCCCTCTGAAGCGGATACCGATTGCAGGCGTCCACGCGTCACGGTCGTTGGCCGCGGCCACGCCGCCCACCGGCGCCTGGTCCGGACGCCGCAGGTCGTTGATGTAGCTCAGCGACACAAAGGGGGTAACCGGTCCGGACGTATACGCAACCATGCCGGTTAAGCGGGCCTGCGACAGGTTGACCGTGCCGTCAGGAACGAAGGTGCCGTTCGACAGCGTATAAGCGCCGAGTTTGTCGTGGACATGCAGCAAGGCGCCGCGGCCGGTGAACGTCCAGGCGCCGACGGCCTGGCGATAAGTCAGGCCCAGAGTGGCCATAGTACGATCGCTGCGGGTCGAACCCGTTACGCCGACGGCCAGCGTATCGACATCCGTGCTTCCATATCCCAGCGTGGCGTCGAATGCCAGGTTCTTGTTGATCAGCACACCCAGGTAGGGCGACACCGTCACCCCTTTGCCCTTCAACTTGCCGCCGGAGAAATTCAGATCGACATCGGTGCGATCGATGGCAGCCGCCAATCCCAGGACCATGTTGCTCGCAAACGTGTAGTCGGCACCAAGCAGATAAACGTTCACATTGCCGGTGCTGGTCAGCGGCGCAAAGTTATAACCGATGTTGCTGCGCGAAAAAGCAGTCCAGATATTCCATTGCTTCGCGCCGGGCGCTGCGGCCGCACCCGTGCCCGCTCCCGACAGGGCGTAACGCTTTACGTCGAGACCGGCATTGCCGGTAGTGCCGCCACCGCCCGACACGAAATCGCCGACCGCTCCGGCCAGGGCGCCCGCACCGTCGGCCGCAGGACCGGTCAGTGCGCCGCCTTGAATGCCTTTGTTATTGCCGGGCTGGGATTGCTCGTCCGGGCAGGTCGGGCACGATGCCATTGCCATACCGCTGGCCAAAACCAGGGTGAATGCTGCGAGGGAACTGACCAGACTCTTCATGCTCATGTCATTGTGCCTTTTAATTTTTCCTTGGCCGAATGCGCTGAAAAAAGTCAATTAATCCAATGCACACAACCAATTATTTCATCTAATTTATGATGATTGAGCATAGCAGATTTACCCCCTCGAATCACGAATGCGGACTTGATCGAGGCTTCGCAGGCTCATTTCCGTTGCAAGTTTGCAACACTAGACAATTGGCTGAAGTCTGCAGCATCCAGCGCCCCGCGTGCCCGTGACAATGTGTCGGATATCGTATTGTTATCATATGCTTGCCTGGCAACGACGAGCCTCGCGGCATACGGCTCGGGGTCGCTCGGTATCAACTGTTCCATCAGGTCGAACAGCCGATAAGCCTGCGGCAGATTTCCCTGGTCGGCCAGGAGCTGCGCCCAATTGCGCAAAACCAGCGGTTCAGACGGAAACATCCGGTGCGCCCGCTCAAACAATTGGCCCGCTTCCGCGGCCGCGCGCGCACCCCCTTCCGGATCGAGCGGGCGCAGCACGCGCAATGCCTTTATCTGCAACACATTCGCCAGCGCAACGACCATCCACGGATCGCGCGGAAAAAGCAGCGCCGCCTCGCGCGCCGCGGTCTCGGCGGCAGCCACATTGCGGACGATGGCGCGAATCCGGTCGGGCGCATCCGCGGGCCGCTCTTTGGCTTCCTCAATTTTTCGCATGCCGGTGACCGCCCGGTCCAGCCGCTCAAAGACCAGTTGCCGGCGAAATTGGCGTTCGTGCGGCTGCAGGCGTATTGCCTCTTCAATCAGTTGTTCACCCGCTTGCGGACGTTTGTCGGCAATCTGCGCTGCGAGCGTAGCCGCAACATCCGCTTGCCTGGCGTGCCAGTCCGCGACCGCGACCAGCAATGCGCCCGCCGCTAACGCCCAGATCGACCAGCGTGCCGCCGGCGCGATGACGGGCGCGTCTGCCGCCGGTGCAGCGCCTCGCGCCGCCACCCATGCAAATGCAATGCACATCGCGAAAATAACCAGCGCACCCGCATAAGATACGGCGGACACGATCAAGACATGGTTGGCGTTCAACTCAGCGCCGGGCCTGATCATCAAAGCCAGGTGTGCCGCGGTGTAAATCAAAGGCAAACCCAGGGCAATCGCCAGCCATGCCCGCGCGGATCCGTGGCCGCAATCGCCGTCGCGCCGCGCATGCGCCCATTCCACCCACGCCGCGACAACCAGCAACGGCAACAACGGCAGCACTCTGCGCAACCAGTGCACTTCCGCTACGTCCGCGCCCGCATCGAACAGAATTATCGGCAGACAACTTGCGCAAGCCGCGACCAGGATGCAGGCGATGCCCCATGTCCGCAAACTGCGGGCTGGTACAGCGTCGGCGCCTGCGCCGATTGCAGCGCCGCGAACGAGCCTGTCGGCGAGCACCAGAACAAGAGCCGCAACGCCGCACGAGATATAGCGGGTCGTCGGCACGGCAATGCTGATCTGCGCGTCCATCCAGAAAATCCACAGCGCGGAAGTCAATCCGGCGAGCAGGACCCAGCGGCCGGCTTGCGCTGCCGGCATCGCCTGCACGCGATGTCCAAGGCAACGCCACGCGCAACCGAGCATGAACAAAAACCAGCCGGCGCCGATGCCGAGACCCATTGCCGGCGCCGCGGCGGCAGCAAATCCCGCCTGCACTGCAAACGCACCGGCGGACAGACCGCCTCCACACATGAAAGCAAAAAAAATCCATGGCGGTGCGCTGCCCGACAAGCCCCACAACGCCCGCGCCGCGAAGTACATCACCGCGCTGAAAAACAGGCAGTAAACCAGCCACGCCAGCAGGCCGAAATTCAGGCTTATCTCCAATGTATCGGCATGCAGGCGATCGAACGTGTTGCTCTGGCCGTAACCGATGAGCCGCACCAGCAACACCGGCACATGGGGCAAATAATGGACGGCGGCGGAATCCGGCCCGTATCCCAGCAATTTGTTGGCGAGCGGCGCCGCCGCATAGGTCGCCACGCCCGCCTCCCATACGGCTGGACGCGACGCAGCACTGCGCGATGCGCGTTGTGTCTGCTCCCCCGCCGCGCGATCCAGGTCGAATACCAGGCGGGCGGCCACCGGCACATCCTGCGCCCAATGCCGCGCGGCCGGCAGCGTGTTGATGGCGACTATCGATGCCGCGATGGCGGCAAAGAGAACGAATGCCAGTACGAATACGCGGCGCGCCTGCGCATGCGCCGCGCAGATGGCCGCGAACAGCAGCATGCCGGGCATGGCGGCAAGCAGCGGTCCGCGCGATTGCGTGACCAGCAAACCACACAGTTGCAATATGGCGACCGCCAGCCACGGTGCAAGTTCGCGCCACGCGCCGCGCGCCTGCCAGCAACGCGCAACCGTAATGGGCAGGAGCATGGCGAGATACGCGGCAAGGAACAGCGGATTACCCAAGGTGCTGCTCGGCCGCGTGAAATCACGCGCGCCAACCGGATAAAAATCGAGGTCCATGCGCTGCTGCAAAGCGTAGGCCGCCGCGACGATGCTGGACAACAACAGCACATCGACAAAACTCTCTATCGCGCCCGCACGATGCGCCCACCCCAGCACCGCATAGAAAAAAGCACCATAGGCCGCCCAGGCGAGCAGTCCTTCGCGGCGGTAAAAGCTGCCGAAGATGGCGACTTCGGGGCTTTCCGCCAACACCGTCGAGATGACTGCCAGCAACAAAAAGACGGCAAGCGAACCCACCGCGATTTTCATTGCGGCTTCCTGCGTCGCCAGCCATTTCCAGCCGACGCCCAGCAGTACCGCCCCGAACGCGAGCACGGCAAGCGGTTCGGCCACCGACTGCTTTGCAATCGTGAATCCCCGCTGCATTGCGTTGCTCATCAGGATGGGGACGGCGGCTACGATCGCAACTGCGCACGCGCCGGCGAGGTTGAGCCAGAATGCGCGCTGATAAAAAATGCTCAATGCCGCTCCGGCCGACGCGGCTTGCGCAGCACCCACCAGCGCGGCGCGCGGAATTTAACGATGCGCGCGTAGGCATAAATATATGCGGCGGCAAACAGCGCGCTGCCGATTTGCAGCGCGTGCGTGGCCTGCCAGAACACCACCGCCGGCGCCACGCCGATCGACGTCAGTATCCACAGGTAGGGCGCAGTCAGCGAATTGCGCTGAATCAGGTGCGCCGGCAAATCGGTACCCACCAGCCAGCGCACGAGACGCCGGTAAATCAAATGGTGCAAATGCGCGAGGTCCGGCAGCGCGGGATGCGAACGGCGCACGATGCCGCGCCGGTAAATCGAAAACAAAAGTTCGCACACCGGGTACGCGCACAACAGCACCGGAAACCACGCGGACACCCCGGGATTGCGCCCGACCAGCAGGACCAGCAATACGCCGATCCAGAACCCGAGCAGGTACGCGCCGCCGTCGCCGAGATATACCAGGCCGCGCGGAAAATTGAGCAGCATGAATCCCGCGATCGCGCCCACCGCCGTCAGCGACGCGGCCAGCACCGGAACATCGCCGACCTTGAACGCGACATAAGCGATCCCCAGCAGAATGAGCGCGGCGACGCCGGCCGCCAGTCCGTTGAATCCGTCGATGATATTGAACGCGTGGGTAATGCCCGCGACCAGCAGGCAGGTAATCAGTACAGAAACCAGCGGCACCGCGCAGGCCGCGTCCAGCACCGGCACATCCAGGCGCGTTACCCATGCGCCGAGCACGTAGCCGGCAAGCACGGCAGATACCAACGCGGCCGCCAGCCGCACTCTTTTCGTCACGCGGTGGGTGAAATCTTCAAGCAGACCCGCCGCAAAAACGGGCACCGCGCAGCCGAGCAGCATGAGTCCGGTACTCGCGCTGTCGAGCGCCAGAGACGCATCGTCGAACAATCGCGCAAGCAGGCTGGCGAGCAGTCCGGCAGCGACGCCGATGCCGCCCGCGCGTCCCGGCCCATGCCGCTCCGCTGCGCGTGCCCTTTCGGCGCGGCGGATGCCGGGAACGGGCTCGAGCACGTGCATGCGCGCAAGGTGTGCGCGTATGACGAGCAAGGTGACCAGGAACGAAACCGCGAATGCCGCAATGATATAGGTCATGACTGGTGAAGCGCCGCCGTCCACCGGCAATGCCGGCCGGGTGCGACGAAGCCCGCTGTGAACGCCGCTATTCTCGCACGGATGCATCGCTGGAACGCCCGCGCGCTCGGCGCCAGCGTCGCGACTGGACGATCACGCGCCTCGTGGCCTACACTGCGCAGGGCAACGGCGATACCACACGCGTTATGTCGCGCAAAAAAACTGGGGCGGCCGCGCGCAATCCCGAGCGCTGAAAATGAATACACCGCAACCCCTGAAATGCCCGGAGCGCGCATTCGACGGCCTGCTCGAACACCGCGATCCGCCGCCGTATACACCGGCAACTGTGCCCGCGGGGCCGGTTGAAACCGGGCGCCCGGGGTTGCCACGCGAGTTCACGCTGGTAACGCACGAACTGAGTCTGACCGGCGCGCCTGCCATCGTGCTCGAACTCGCATCTTTGCTGCGCGCCCGCGGTTGCACCGTGACGGTCCTGAGTCTGGCCGACGGTCCGCTCAAGATTGAATTCACGAAGCGCGGCATCGCCGTCGAGACGCCGCCGTTGCTGCTGGAACGCATGGCGTGTTTGCAGGCGAAGTCGCGGCAATGGGCGGAGCGGGAGCCGCGGCTTGCGCAACGGATCTTGCACCGGCTCGCGAAGAGTCTCCGGGAGATCGCCGACTGGGTATGGCAGGTGAGGTTCTGGTCCCGCGCGAGAGGGATACTGGTGGTGAATTCCGCGGCGTCCTGGCCGCTCGCCGTTAAATTGCCCGCCACCCGCAAAGCGCCGGCATTCTGGTACATACATGAGCGCTTCGATCCGCAATGGCTGATACCGGGAGAGCGCGCAAATTCGACGCTGCAACGGCTGGCGGCCGATGGCAGGCTGCAGATGCTGTACGGCTCGGACGCGACCCGGCTGCACTGGGCCGGCAACAACTACCCCGGCCAGGTCCGCTACTGGAGCGGCGTCAGCCAGACCGACGACGGGCCGCGCCCCACACCCGGCCGGCGCGACAGGCGCATGATTCTGAACGTCGGCACCGTCAGCAGCAGAAAAGGCACGCGCACGCTGGTCGACGCATTCGCCCTCGGCCGCGCGGAAGGCCTGATCCCGCTTGACGCGGAACTCTGCATCGTGGGTTGCCCTCTGCCATCGGTCAGTGCGGAAGCGAGCGACCTCGTGCGGCGCGTCATGCAACCGGATCTGC
>JAIOOZ010000363.1 GCA_021414185.1 Betaproteobacteria bacterium | reverse complement strand
TACGAGCGCGCGGCGGCAATCCTGAAAGATAACGCCGACCTGCTGGCCGATTACGCCGACGCGCTGGCGATGGCGCAGGGCCGGCGCCTCGACGGCAAGCCGCTGCAAATCATCGAGCGCGCGCTGCAGATCGACCCTATGCAATGGAAGGCGCTCGCCCTCGCGGGGACTGCCGCTTTCGAGCGCAAGGATTACCGGAAGGCGATCGGTTACTGGGAGAAACTGCAAAGCCAAGCCCCTCAGGGGTCCGAGTTTGCGCGCCAGGTGGGGGCGAACATCGAGGAAGCGCGCGAGCTGGGCGGAATCAAGCCGCTCGCCAGGGCGGAGCCGAAAGCAGACGCCAAAGCCCAGAAGCAAGCGGCGGGTGCAAGTGTGGACGGCACCGTTACGCTCAGCCGCGAACTCGCCGGCAAAGCGGCGCCGACCGATACCGTGTTCGTGTTTGCACGTGCGGTTGAAGGCCCGCGCATGCCGCTCGCGATCGTGCGCTTCCAGGTGAAAGACCTGCCGGCGAAATTTCATCTCGACGACAGCCTCGCCATGTCGCCTGAAATGAAACTCTCGAAATTCCCGGACGTTGTGATCGGCGCGCGGGTCTCGAAAGCCGCCAGCGCAACGCCGCAGGCGGGCGATCTGCAGGGTTCAAGCAAACCCGTGAAAGTTGGTGCGGCGGGGGTAAACGTCGTTATCGACCAGGTCGTGCCCTGAGCATTCCCGCGTCCGCCGTTTGACATAGATCAAACAGACGCCATGGTGCGGTTGTCCCGCCAGCAAGCATTGTCTAAACTGGGTCGGCGAAAAAGCGACCAAGGGAGGGCATGATGGACGATAGTGCTTGGCAGCGCGCAGCGGGACGGGCGATGTGCATATTCCTTCTCGTAATTCCCGAAGCATTGCAGGCAGCGCAGACGGCAAAAGCGGGGGAGAGCGCAGCGGAAAAAAACGTCAACGTGGAAACCTGCTACGGCTGCCACGCGCCGATCAAGGAGTTTCACGCCGGCAGCAAGCACAAGAACGTGAATTGCACCGCTTGCCACAACGGCGTCGACAAGCATCTCGCCGATTCCAAGACCCGTCCCGTCACCCGCACCGACCTGGCGGCTTGTGGCACCTGCCACCAGAATCAGTATCGGACTTTCCAGACCATGAACTGGAAGAAACCCGCGCGTTTCGAAAAGTCGCAGCTGATCGGCCCGTCGCCGAATCCGGCGTGGGACAAGCTGATGATGCCGCATGGCTTCACCAAAGAGCACAATCTGCCGCGCTCGCACACGTTTGCGCTGCTCGATCAACTGCTGGTCGACCGTTCGTTCGGCGGCCGCTTCGCCTACAAGAACGGCTGGCAGGGCCTGACCGCGACCGGCGATCTCAAGCTGTGGGAAGTCATCGAAGACAAATATCCGGGCCAGGACCACAAGGCGTTCAAGCCGGGCACGGCCGCCGCCGCCAACCCGGTGTGCCTGTCGTGCAAGACGCAGGACCACATTCTCGACTGGGCCTATCTCGGCGACCCGGTGCCGGGTGCGAAGTGGAGCCGCACGTCCAAGGTCAACGAAATGGCGCAGGACGTCAGCCACTCGCTGAACTGCTTTTTCTGCCACGACCCGCACTCGGCCAAGCCGCGCATCGTGCGCGACGGCCTGATCCAGGCGCTGACGCGGCCGGAGAAGGATACGCTGTGGCACAAGGACCCGAAGGCGACCAAAATCGATGTCAAAGACATGGGCCTGCGCGGCTATACGCGCAAGATCGCGCTGCTCGAAAAAACCGACAGCAAGCTGATGTGCGCGCAGTGCCACGTCGAGTACAACTGCAATCCCGGCATCGACCCGACCACCGGCCAGCCGATCGGCATGGCCGACCAGCGCACCAATCACTTTCCGCTGGTGGACGTGTGGGGCATCACCAAGCACTACGACGATTTGAAGTTCCGCGATTTCCGGCACGCGTTGACCGGCGCCTTGCTGTGGAAGGCCCAGCACCCCGACGTCGAAACGTTTTGGAACTCGAAGCACGACAAGGCAGGAGTCGGCTGCCACGATTGCCACATGCCGAAAGTGACGGATCCGAAAACGAAGAAGGTCTACACCTCGCATTGGCAGACCAGTCCGAAGAACTACGTGAAGGAAACCTGCCTGAGGTGCCATGCCGGCTGGGACGAGACCAAAGCGCGCTACGTCATCGACTCCACCTACGCGCATATTCAGGGCAAGACGCGCAAGGCCGAGTTCTGGCTCGTCCAACTCGTCGACAAATTCGGCGAAGCGAACTCGGCCGGCGTCGATGAGCAGGTGTTGAAGGACGCGCGGCGCAAGCACGACGAAGCGCACGCGCATTGGGAATGGTGGACCGCCGCCAATGGCGCCGCATTTCACAATACCGATCAGGCCAAGGACTCGCTCAACCGCTCGATGGTGCTGGCGCAGGAAGGCATCAAGATTCTGGATGATGCGATCAAGGCGAAACGCAGCGCGCCCGCCAAGACTTCCCAGCTCGCGCCGGCGCGCTGAGGCGGCCCGGGTTTCACCCAAGGCGGGACAATGTCCCGCCTTCTTTTTTTGCGCAGCATAATGGCGCTTATGCCTGAACGTCGCATCGTAATACTATCAATGGTCGTTTTATCGGTTGCCGCGGCCATCGTCGTCTATCGCTGGCCGGAAGATGCGTCACCGGTCGTCGAGGAGGCCGCGACCGTCGTTGCCGCCGGCGGGGCGCGGGGTTCCCGCGCCGACTTGCTGCCGGAACTTGCCGCCCACCTCGACAAGTATCCGCGCGACGCGCGCGCGTGGGCGATCGTCGCGCGGCTCAAATTCCTGCGTGATGACTATGCCGGGGCGGCTACAGCCTATGCGCGCGCGGTCGAACTGCCGGGCAAGGTGGCGCGCGATCCGCTGGTGTGGTGCGAATACGCCGATGCGCTGGCAATGGCGAACGGCGGGCGTCTCGCCGGGAAGCCGCGCGAGCTCGTCGATCACGCGCTGGCGTTGGACGCCAAGAACACGCGCGCGCTGGAAATGGCGGGCAGCGCGGAGATCGAGGCGGGTAATTATGCGGCGGCGCTGCGCTATTGGGAGGAACTGCTGTCGATACTGCCGGCGGACTCGCCTGACCGCGCCGAACTGGCGCGCGCGGTCGAGCGCACGCGCATGCGCGCAGGACGCTAGGCGGTTACTGAGTTCGTGTAGCGGAACCGGGCAGCGCGCGCAAGGCGGCGCGTCGGCGCTTGGCGAGCAGAACGATTTCGAGCGCCATGCATGCGGCGGTCACGCCAAACGAGCCCCACACGAATCCGGCATAGCCGCCCATGGCGAGAAACTCCGCAACGCCGCCCCAGTTCATGCCTGCTACTCCTGTAATTGCTTCACCCAGTCGCTGTTGCGTTCGCGCTCGAGGATGATCGCGCGCAGGCGCATCAACATCACGGCGATGCTGTACATCCAGAACGCGAGCGCCATCACCAGCATGCCCATCAACATGGTCGTGGCCATGCTAGGGCTTTTCGTGAGGCTGACCGATGCGCCCTGATGGAGCGTGTTCCACCATTTGACGGAAAAGTAGATGATCGGGACGTTGATGACGCCGACCAGCGCGATGACCGCGCCCGCTTTGTCCGCACGCCGCGGGTCGTCAATCGCCGCCTGCAGCGCCATGAAGCCGAAGTAAAGAAACAGCAGGATCAGTTCCGAAGTCAGGCGCGCATCCCACACCCACCACGTGCCCCACATCGGCTTGCCCCACAGTGAACCCGTCCACAGCGCGACAAACGTCATCATCGCGCCGGTCGGCGCGAGCGCGGAGGCCACCATCGACGAGAGACGCGTGTTGAATGCGAGCCCAACGCCGGCCCACAACGCCATGACAACGTAGATGAACATCGACATCCACGCCGCCGGCACGTGGACGAAAATGATGCGGTAGGCTTCGCCCTGCTGGGCATCGGTCGGCGCGACAAAAAAGCTGATGTAGATTCCTCCGATCGCGAACACCGTGGCGGCGGCGAAGAACCACGGGGTCAGCCTGCCCGCCAGCGGGTAGAAGCTCGCCGGCGAGGAATATTTGAACCAGTTGATCGTCATGCTCGTAGCCTATTCAACTGCAATGCGAATTGAAACCGCGGTCGCCCACGGCGCGAATACCAGTGTCGCCAGCAGCAACGCGCCGAGCAGCGACATGTGCGCCGCCGCGCCGAGCCCCGCTGCGCTCGCCTCGACCGCGCCGGCGCCGAAAATCAGCACCGGCACGTAGAGTGGCAGAACCAGCAGCGACAGCAGCGCGCCGCCGCCGCGCACGCCCAGCGTGAGCGCGGCGCCGACCGCGCCGATCAGGCTCAGTGTCGGCGTGCCCAGCAGCAGCGATGCTAGCAGAACCAGCAGCGCGTCGGCATTCAGATCGAACTGCAGCCCCAGCAGCGGCGCGATGATGACGAGCGGCAGGCCGGATGCGAGCCAATGCGCGCCGACTTTGGCGAGCACCAGCATCGTCAGCGGGTGGGGTGCGAGTGCCAGTTGCTCGAGCGTGCCGTCCGCATAATCGCCGGCGAACAAGCGGGTGAGGGCAAGCATCGAGGCGAGCAGCGCCGCGACCCACACCACACCCGGCCCCATCAGGCGCAACAGCGCCGTCTCGGAGCCGACGCCGAGCGGAAAGAGGCTCGCGACGATGACGAAGAATATCAACGTCGTGAGCAGATCGGCGCGATGGCGCAGCGCGCTCAGGAGATCGCGGCCGGCGACCGCGCGCAACGCATCCATGAGGCGCGGCCCGTTCACCGGCCGAGATCCACTCGTTGCGTGTGGCGGGAGGCAATTGCAATTTCCTGGTGGGTGGTCAGCACCACCATGCCGCCCGTTTCGAGATGCGTTTCGATCAGGTCCCGGGTCAAGGCAAGTGCGGCGGTGTCGAGCGCGGTGAATGGTTCATCGAGTATCCACAGCTCACGTGCCGTGGAGAGGCACAGCCGCGCCAGCGCAACGCGCCGGCGTTGCCCCTGCGACAGGACTTTGCACGGCAGATGCTGGAAATCGGCGAGGCCGAGTTGCTGCAGAGCGGCATCGATGTCGTCGGCGCTTGCCGGCAGGCCGCCGGTCAGCGCCGACAGGCGCAGGTTCTCGCGCGCGGTGAGTTCGTCTTTCACGCCGCTTAAATGTCCGAGATAGGCGATGTGCGCGCGATATTCGTCGCCCAGCGCGGCTATGTCACCGCCGCACCAGCGGATGCTGCCGGCGGCGGGCGGCAAAAGGCCGCACAGGTTGCGCAAGAGGCTGGTCTTGCCGCTGCCGTTGGGGCCGCGCACTTCCAGGAGCGTATGCGGCGCCACCTCGAAATCGAGATGGGCAAACAGCCGGCGCTCGCCGCGCACGCATTCCAGTTGGGTTATCGCAAGCATGTCGCCGCGCCTGTTCGCGCGCTTAAGGGGGTCATGGACTGCGCGCGATGATACCGCACTTGGCCGCGCGCCGCGTGCGGATGGTTTGCTGGTCTTTGATTTGGATCAATGCCCGGGGATGGCGGCGTATTACGATAACTCCTGTAGCTTCGCGCGCCGTGGGATACGCACGACGAGTGCCACATGTTTCGCGCCGGCGACTAATTCTTTGAGGGAGAAAGAGCATGACCGGCCAGGTAGTACGCAAGGCAGTCGAACCGAGCGCGCGCGGGCTTGCATTGTTGCAGGATCCCACCCTGAACAAGGGTACCGCATTCACCGAAAAGGAGCGCGACGCGCTGGGTTTGCGCGGATTGCTGCCGCCGCACGTGCTCAGTCAGGACGAGCAGGTCACGCGTGTGCTGACGAACCTGCGCAGGTTGTCTGATCCGCTCGAAAAATTCATCGCCCTGAATTCGTTGCACGACCGCAACGAGGCGCTCTTCTTCCGCGTGCTGTGCGACAACATCGACGAGATGCAGCCGCTCGTCTACACCCCGACGGTGGGGCTGGCGTGCCAGAAATTCGGGCATATCTTCCAGCGGCCGCGCGGGATATTCATCGGCGCCAACGACCGCGGCCGCGTTGCGGAAATACTGCGCAATTGGCCCTATCCGGCGGAACTTATCGTCGTCACCGACGGCGAGCGCATACTCGGGCTCGGCGATCTCGGCGCCAACGGCATGGGCATCCCGGTCGGCAAGCTGTCGCTGTACGCCGCGTGCGCCGGGATCCATCCCAAGCTGTGCCTGCCGGTTACCATCGACGTCGGCACCAACAATGAAACGCTGCTGAGCGACGCGTATTACGTGGGTTTGCGCCAGCATCGCATCACCGGCGCGCCCTACGACGAACTGATCGAGGAGTTCATCACCGCCGCGCATGAGGTGTTCCCCGGCGTGTTGATCCAGTTCGAGGACTTCGCCAATCACAACGCATTTCGCCTGCTCGCCAGGTACCGCAACCGCATTTGCACGTTCAATGACGATATCCAGGGCACGGCGGCGGTCGCGCTGGCGGGAATATTCTCGGCGTTGCGCATTACCGGCGCCAAACTTGCCGAGCAGAAAATTCTGTTCCTCGGTGCCGGCGAGGCCGCCACCGGCATTGCCGATCTCATCGTATCCGCGATGGTGGCGCAAGGTCTGTCGCAGGCCGCCGCGCGTGAGCGCTGCTGGCTCGTCGACTCTAAGGGGCTGGTGGTCAAAAGCCGCGCCGATATCACTGCGCACAAAGTGCCTTACGCGCACGATCATCCGCCGCTCGCGGATTTTCTCGACGCCATCAAGGCATTGAAGCCGACCGCCATCATCGGTGTGGCCGCGGTCGGCGGCACGTTCACGCCACAAGTGCTCGAAGAAATGGCGCGTCTCAATGAGCGGCCGATCGTGTTCGCGCTGTCCAATCCGACGTCGAAAGCGGAATGCGACGCGGAGCAGGCTTACCGCCATACGAACGGACGCGCGCTGTTCGCCTGCGGCAGCCCGTTCGACCCCCTGCAATTCAACGGCAAGACGTTCGTGCCGCGGCAGGGCAACAACTCCTATATTTTTCCCGGCGTGGGGCTGGGCGCGATCGTCAGCCGCGCGCGCCACGTCACTGACGATATGTTCATGGCCGCCGCCCACGCGCTCGCGCACCTCGTGAGCGAAGCGGATCTTGAGCAGGGCAGTCTTTTTCCTGCGCTGCCGCGGATCCGTGAAGTCTCGGCGCACATTGCGAAAGCCGTCGCCGAAACCGCCGCCAAAAGCGGTCTCGCCGGCAAACCGGCGGCACCCGATATGTTGAAGCACATACAGGCGCAGATGTATGACCCCCGTTATTGAGACACTGCGGGAGCGCGGACGGACGTGATGTTCCAGGTGCGCATCCACGGCAGGGGCGGACAGGGCGTGGTATCGGCCGCCGAAATGCTGTCGATCGCGGCGTTCGACGAGGGTCGTTACGCGCAGGCGTTTCCGAGTTTCGGCTCGGAGCGCATGGGCGCGCCGGTGATGGCATTCTGCCGCATCGACGACAAGGAGATCAGGCTGCGCGAGCCGGTGCTGCAGCCCGATGCGCTCATTATCCAGGATCCGACCCTGCTGCATCAGGTCGATCTCTTCAGCGGGCTGCCGCCGGGGGGCTACATCCTGATCAATTCCTCGCGCAGCTTCGACGAGCTCGGCATCGGCGAATTCGTGCGCAATTTCGATCATCAGCATTTGTGCACGGTGCCCGCGACCGAGCTCGCGTTGAAGCATGTCGGGCGCCCGCTCCCCAATGCGGCGCTGCTCGGCGGCTTTGCCGCCATCAGCGGGCAGCTGCGGTTCGACTCCGTCGCGAAGGCGATCCGCGAAAAATTTCCCGGCAAGGTCGGAGTGGCCAACGTTGCAGCGGCGCAGGCGGCCTACGACCTCACGCTGGCCGCCATCCAGCCAGGAGCAGTTCATGCTTAAGCAAATGGAAGGTTCGCGCGCGGTCGCCGAAGCCGTTGCACTGTGCAGACCGGAGGTGATCTGCGCCTATCCGATCACGCCGCAGACGCATATCGTCGAGGGTTTGGGCGAAATGGTGAAGAACGGCGCACTCGAGAACTGCGAATTCATCAACGTCGAATCCGAGTTCGCCGCGCTGTCGGTGGCGATCGGCTCGTCGGCCGCCGGCGCGCGCAGCTACACCGCCACCGCCAGTCAGGGCATCCTCTATATGGCCGAGGCGGTCTACAACGCGGCAGGTCTCGGGCTGCCCATCGTCATGACCATCGGCAACCGCGCCATCGGCGCGCCGATCAATATTTGGAACGACCACTCCGACAGCATGGCGCTGCGCGACGCGGGCTGGATCCAACTCTACGCCGAGACCAACCAGGAGGCGGCCGACCTGCACATTCAGGCGTTCCGGCTCGCCGAGGAGTTGTCGTGCCCGGTGATGGTGTGCGTCGACGGCTTCATTCTGACGCATGCTTACGATCGCATCGATATGCCGGACCAGCAACAAGTCGACGCGTATCTGCCGCCGTTCGAACCTGTGCAGGTGCTCGATTGCGCCGATCCGGTGTCGATAGGCGCGATGGTGGGGCCGGAGGCATTCTTTGAAGTGCGTTACCTGCAACACCACAAGCAGGAGCGGGCGCTCGAACTGATTCCGCAGCTCGCAGCCGAATTCAAGCAGCAGTTCGGGCGCGATTCTGGCGGGCTCATCCGGACCTACCGCTGCGAAGACGCCGAGACCATCGTCGTCGCTCTGGGCTCGGTCGTCGGCACTATCAAGGATGCGGTGGACGAGGCGCGCGACGGCGGACATCGCATCGGAGTCGTTTCGATGTGCTCGTTCCGGCCGTTTCCGCTGGTTGCAATGCGGGCCGCCCTGGCGGGGGCGAAGCGCGTAGTGGTGCTCGAAAAATGCCTTGCCGTGGGCATCGGCGGTATCGTGTCCGACGGCGTGCGCAAGGCGCTGTCGGGCATCCACCTCAAAGGCTACACCGTGATCGCCGGGCTGGGCGGCCGCGCGATCACCAAGCATTCGCTGCTGGGTTTGTTCGCGCGTGCTGCGCGCGACGAACTTGAGCAGCTCAATTTCCTCGATTTGAACTGGGACGTCGTCAAGCGCGAGCTTGCGCGCGGCAAGCAGCAGCGCCGCGCCGGCCCGAGCGCCGAAAATATTTTGCGCGATCTCGGCTCAGCGACGGCGCGCACTGCATAGGAACGGACCATGTCGGTACAACCCGTAAAGTTTTATCAGGCCGGCACCTTCACGGTCGGCAACCGACTGCTCGCCGGGCCGGAGCGCACCGTGCAGGCGAATATGCGCCGCACGAACTCTCTGAATTCCGGACACCGCGCGTGCCAGGGCTGCGGGGAAGCACTCGGCGCGCGCTACGCGATCGACGCCGCGATGCAGGCCACCGGCAATCAGGTGATGGCGGTCAACGCCACCGGTTGTCTCGAAGTGTTCTCAACGCCGTACCCCGAAACGTCGTGGCAGATCCCGTGGCTGCATTCGCTGTTCGGCAATGCGGCGGCGGTGGCGTCGGGCGTGGCGGCGGCAATGCGGGTCAAGGGCCGCACCGGCGTCAAGGTCATCGCACAGGGCGGCGACGGCGGCACCACCGACATCGGCTTCGGCTGCCTCTCGGGCATGTTCGAGCGCAACGACGACGTGCTCTACATCTGCTACGACAACGAGGCGTACATGAATACCGGCGTGCAGCGCTCGAGCGCCACGCCGCCGGCGGCGCGCACCGCGACCACCATGGCGGTGGGCAAGAAACCGGGCAATGTGTTCGGCACCGGCAAGAACGTGCCATTGATCGCGATGGCGCACCAGATTCCGTACGTCGCCACGGCGTCGGTCGCGAACCTGCGCGATCTCGAAGTCAAAGTCATGCGCGCGATGGGCATCGGCGGTTCGCGCTACATCCACATCCATGTGCCGTGCCCGCTCGGCTGGGGGTCGGCACCTGCGGAGACCATCAAAATCGCGCGGCTGGCCGTTGAATCGGGATTGTTTCCGTTGTTCGAAGCGGAAGACGGCGAGATCACGGGGCGCCATCAGTTGCGCCGGCGCGTGCCGGTCGAGGAATATCTGAAAACGCAGCGGCGCTTTGCGCATTTGTTCGGCAAGGAGCCGGACGTGCAGACTATCGCGGCCATTCAGGCGATCGCCGACCGCAACGTGCGCACATTCGGACTGGCGGGACAGGCGGTATGAAAAAACCTTTCGCCATTACGCTTGACCCCGGCTCCAGTCTTGCCAACCACACCGGCACATGGCGCAACAACCGCCCCGTCTATGTCGACCGCCTGCCCCCCTGCAATAACGCATGCCCGGCCGGCGAGGATATCCAGGGCTGGCTCTATTACGCGGAAAGCGGCGAATACGAGCGCGCCTGGCAAGAGTTGGTGACCAACAATCCGATGCCGGCGCTGATGGGGCGCGTGTGCTACCACCCGTGCGAAAACGCGTGCAATCGCGCAAGCCTCGACGAGGCTGTCAGCATCCATGCGGTCGAGCGGTTTCTCGGAGACGAGGCGTGCAAGCAGGGCTGGAAATTCAAAATCACCGCGCCACCTTCAGGCAAGCATGTGCTGGTGGTTGGCTGCGGGCCATCGGGACTGTCGGCCGCGTTTCACCTTGCACGGCTCGGTCATAAAGTCACCATACACGAGGCGGGCCCGCTGGCGGGCGGCATGATGCGCTTCGGCATTCCGAAATACCGGCTGCCGCGCGAGGTGCTCGAAGCCGAAGTGCAGCGCATCCTCGATATGGGCATCACATTGAAGCTCAACACGCGGGTCGACAATATTCTGGACGCGATGAAGGCGGGAAAATTCGACGCCGCCTTTCTCGCCGTCGGCGCGCACGTCGCGAAGCGCACGGACATTCCGGCGCGCGACGCCACGCGCATACTCGATGCGGTGAGCGTGCTGCGGGGCATGGAAAGCGATGTGCGGCCCCAGCTCGGCCGCCGCGTGGTCGTCTACGGCGGCGGCAACACCGCGCTCGACGTCGCGCGCACCGCCAAGCGCCTGGGTGCCGCCGAAGCGATGATCGTCTACCGTCGCACGCGCGAGCAGATGCCCGCGCACGATTTCGAACTGCAGGAAGCGCTCGACGAAGGCATCATGGTGAAGTGGTTGAACACCATCACGCGCGTCGAGGATACGACCTTTACCGTCGAGAAAATGGTGCTCGACGACAAGGGTTTTCCGCAGCCCACCGGCGAATTCGACACCATCGAGGCGGACACCCTGATACTCGCCCTCGGGCAGGACGTGGATCTATCACTGCTCGATAAAGTGCCGGGGCTCGTGATCGAAAAAGGCACGGTCAAGGTTGACCGCAACATGATGACGGGGCACGCGGGCATATTCGCCGGCGGCGACATGGTGCCGTCGGAGCGCACCGTCACTGTCGCCATCGGGCACGGGAAGAAGGCCGCGCGCAATATCGATGCATGGCTGCGCGGCGGCGTGCACACGGCGCCGCCAAAGCACGAAGTAGCGCGCTTCGA